>NZ_CP147407.1:3600000-3900000 GCF_037201815.1 Metabacillus sp. FJAT-52054
ATAAAATTATTTTCACATTGTAAGAAGCGATTCTATAAAGATAAGGGGCATTACTTAATTCTCCTGATGGAATTTTAATTGTTTCTAATCCAAGAGTTTGTATTAAAAAATCCACACTTTTTAAATCAAAAGGTGTAGAAAGGAATGTAATGCTCCTCTTTTGACAATAATTTTGGATCTGAACAAACTCATCGTTTGATAGCTCCAATTTTTTTAGCATCTCATATTGCGACATCGTTTCGCCCATATTCTTTTCCTGATAAGCAGCTTGCTTTGCCTCCTTAGTAACTAATTGATCTGCCTGAAACGTTTGAAACTTTATTGCATCTGCTCCAGCTTCGGCAGCTGCATCAACCAATTGGAAAGCCATTTTTAAAGAACCATTATGATTCACGCCTGCTTCGGCGATGATAGTCGTTTGCTTAATCATAGATTATAAAACTCCTTTTTAATAGAAAAGGATTGGAATCCCTTTAAACAATTTATGATTTTTTCAGATGTTTTGCCATCTCCATAAATTTGATCATAAGGTCCCTTATACTGTAATGCGGCCTTTATTGTTAGAGAAATTCTATGCACATCTAGTTCAGTATGGAAAACTGAAGAAGGACATTCTCTTCCAGATTGCCGCCCTCCACAATTAACAGTTGGAGTATTCAAGTATGGCACTTCAATTAGTCCACTGGAAGAGTTACCAATAACTGCTTCAGCGTGTTTAACCGCACTCAAGTATCTCAACTGCCCTAAGGAGTCAAATAAATGAGCATTGGGATTAGATGATATATAGTCCTTTATTTTTTCATTTATTAACCTTCCACCATTGTCTGCATTGGACTTAGTAAATATTAAATTGTAATCTCTTAATTCCTGTAATGCAGCAAGAATGGAATGAATTCCATCTGTTTCACCTGCGGTTTCTGGATGATAGGTTATTAAGAAGTAAGGTTGATCGTTACGGATAGAAAGTTGACTGTATAGCTCTTTTTTTGACAGCAAAAGCATTTTGGTAATATTTTCTATTCCGAGAGCACCAACATTCCATACTTTACTCGGATTTTCTCCTAATTGGATTACTCTTTGCCTGTGTGATTCTGAACTAGTGAAATGGAAAGTTGCCATTTTAGTTATAGAATGCCTTATTGCATCATCATATGCCCCAAATGTTTGCTCCCCACCGTGAATATGGGCTATTGGCAGTCCAAATATCAGAGCAGTTTGTGCAGCAGCTAGCATTTCAAAACGATCACCAAGGATTATTAAGAGATCTGGTCGAAGTTTGGTAAATACGTCTGCAAATCCTATAGTACCTATACCCATTGATTTAACCACCCCTGATGGAGTATCTGACGAAAGGAGCATCTCAACTTTCTCATTAATATTAAAGCCGTCTTCTTCTATATTCTTATAAGTTAAGCCAAACTCAGGGGATAGGTGCATTCCTGTTGCAACTATTTGAAGATCAAAGTTATGATAATTCTTAATTCTTCTCATCAGTGGAGTTAATAAACCATACTCTGCTCTAGTTCCAGTTACTATACACACTTTTTGCTTCTTCATCAAAGTTCTCCCAAATAAGGACTACTTGGTATATTAATTACTGAGTTCTTCAATTGCTCTGTGGCTGATAAATTCATCTGTGGACAAGATTGAAATGGTATCAGTTCGTGTAAAGGCATCCAGATTGGGCGGGACATAATCCCGTGCTTATTTAGAAGCTCTAACACTTGATTGCGATCATGCACATTCGGATCGAGGATTATCGTTTGTAACCAGTAATTACTTTGACCGTACTCTGGCTCTTCATAAAATTTGACTCCATCCATACATGAAAATAACAATTTATACTTTTCAGCTAATTGGCGTTTTTGTTTGAGGTAGCTGGGTAATTGCTCTAATTGGGCCACTCCAAGTGCAGCGTTGATGTTAGGCATTCGATAGTTATAGCCAATTTCATCATGCGTATACTCCCATCGGTGAGGGACTTTAGCTGTAGTAGTTAAATGTTTTGCGCGATTAGCTACTTCATCATCATTCGTCAATATTGCCCCTCCGCCACCTGTGGTGATTGTTTTGTTTCCATTAAAACTTACAGCCGCCACTTTACCAAAATTTCCAGTGTGTATTCCTTTATAATAGGAACCTAATGACTCTGCCGCATCCTCAACTATTGCAATATAAAATTCATCCGTTACCTTTTTTAATTCATCTATTGAAACTGGATGACCAAATGTATGCATAGGAACGATAGCGCTTATAACTCGACCAGTCCTCTTATTTACACATTTACCATCTTTAATCTGAGTGATGTTTGTTAAATACTCTCTCAATTTTTTGGGATCAATACCTAACGTTCGCTGGTCCACATCAACAAAATGCGGATTAGCATTTTCGTAAATAACGGCGTTTGCTGTTGCTACAAATGTTAATGATGGAATCATTACCTCATCATCCGTTTTAACACCTGCAAGTTTTAGGGCAATATGAAGCGCCGCTGTACCATTTACTACGGCTACAGCTCGCTTAACTCCTGTGAACTCTGCAAGGTTCCGCTCAAATTCATCCACATATTTTCCAACTGAAGAAACCCAGCCAGACTCAATGCAATCTAATACATATTTTTTTTCATTACCAATAAAAAGCGGTTCATGAAGAGGAATAATGTCTTGCTCGGGAGCCCAAGTTTTAATTGTTTCCATTATATCCCGCCATTGATTCATCATATGTTATACACATCTGCCTTATATTGTTTTAAATTCACGGGTTTTGAGAACCACTCTGCCGTTTCTTTTAAACCTCTCTTGAATCCTTCTTTATCTCCATATAAAGGTTCCCAACCTAGTAATTCCTTCGCCTTCTTATTTTCAGCCCAAAGTCTGTCCACTTCACTCTTCTCTGGACGGAGTCGTTGATCATCCGTTTCAATTTCTAAAGACACCCCCATCACTTCAGCAATTAATTGAGCGGTTTCTCCAATTGATATTTCGTAATTGCTCCCAATATTAACGACGTCACCAATTGATTTTTTAGAATTCATTGTTGCGATAAAGCCACCAACCGTATCTTTTATAAAGCTAAAATCACGAGTTGGATGAATCGCACCAAGTTTAATTTTATTCGAACCATTGGCAAGCTGAGCAATAATGGTAGGAATAACAGCCCTAGCGGATTGTCTTGGTCCATACGTATTGAATGGTCGAATAACAGAGACCGGAGTTTCAAACGAACGATAGAACGACAAGGCCATCTGATCCGCACCGATTTTGGATGCAGAATATGGGGATTGCCCTTGGAGTGGGTGATCTTCATCAATCGGCACATATAATGCTGTTCCGTACACCTCACTTGTTGAGGTATGAACCACTTTAGATACATTCAGTTCCCGAGCCGCCTGAAGTACATTTAGAGTACCTTTAATATTCGTATCGATATACGTTTCAGGAGAGTGATAGGAATAAGGAATTGCAATTAACGAAGCTAAATGCAAGACTGTGTCGCAGCCTTGCATCGCTGTTTTGACTCCATAAGGATCACGAATATCTCCTGCAAACACATCAAGATTTTTTTTCACATCACTTTCTGCAGAATCCAGCCAACCCCATGAATTAAATGAATTGTAGTAGACAAAGGCCCGAACACTATATCCCTGTCTCACAAGTTCTTCTGTTAAATGAGAGCCAATAAATCCGTCTGCTCCAGTTATAAGAATTCTGTCATTCACTCTTTTTCAACTCCGTTGTTTACTTTCATTTCAATTAAGCTATTTTCTATTATTGAATATAATTCTTTTAAAACGAAAATACTTGCTTCTAGAAATCCTAATTGAATTTCTTTATTCTTCTTTAAATTTTCTACAGAAAGTACCTGTTCAATACTATTTAGATCCCATAACGAGGTTAATAAAACTGGTTGTAAATTATGTCTCAATAACCAATTATTATTTACCTGCTGAAAATAATTATCTGTTTCTTGCAAAACAGATAAATTTTTCATTAATTCCTTTTCGGTGGATTTTTTATTAATTTTCAATCTATTTATTTTAAGATACTGATTATCAAATTCCCTCTTAAGTTGATCCAATATATTTCTTTGATCATTAAGCACTGTTTTCATAGTTTTCAGCGATATAGGATAATTTTCAACAGAATCTATTTTATCACTAACAACAACTGGTTCTGAACAATATTTTTCAATTACTTCTATCAATTTCATTTGAAGAGTATTTTCTATTTTTGCCCCTCCTTCAGTAGCATTTATTACAAATAATTCTTTGTCTACTATTTCTTTTTCAAACCATTTCTTGAAACTTACCCATATATCTGTAGATGGAACGGTTCCACCATCATAACCTTCCACGTTTATCTCATTTACATTTGAAAATACATTATTTGCGAATACCTTATTATCGTATATAGTCCCCCCAGCATGTGAATTACCATTTGAACTATCAAAAGCCAAATCTTGACCTACTAGAATTATTGGAGAGGCTCCTATATGTTCAGCAAAACCAAAAGCAACGTGTGCACATGATAGCCCAAGACTAACTGAATTTTGTCCAAAAAGCCCAAGTGTTTCTCTCAACCAAATATATTCTCCTACATTTTCTCTCATTGGAATAATTTTATTACCTTTAAATTCATCAAAAATAGGTGGATAAAGTAACAGAGGGCCAACCAAATTTACTTCTTTTGGAAATCTTTTATTTTTATAAAAATAATCATAAGTTTCTTTTTCTCGTTCAATAGAACATACAAAGTCTGGTATTATTCCCTCGTCTATTAATTTTTCTGCGATAGTGTCAACAGCAATTATTATTACTCGAGATTTCATATTTTTTATTTGCTTTATATTTTTATTTAATGATGGTCCAGCTGCTACAATAATGGCAGGTACATTTTTAAATATATCTTGTAATTTTGCTACATTTTTAGAAACTATCAAATGCTTAATATTTTTCATGTTTTGCTTAAAACCTGTCAAGCTATCTTGTATTGAATTACCATAGGTTAAAGCTTTGTATTTTACAGTTGACTTTACTTCTTTAACTATTTCAGTACTCACTTTTACATTGAATTCTCTATAATAATGGGTTAAATAAAATCGAATATTCTTTACAAGGTATATAAGATTTGTAGAGAATATATGGTCTAGGAAAAGAGGAAGGTTAGTCAAATCATCAGCAAAAAGAATTATATTCTGTGATTTTAAAATAGATAGATCCTTATTATTAAGTACAGAATCAAAAAAGGTTCTACTAGGTTCAATTATAATTATTACTGACTCTTTGCTCATGGTTTGAAACAGTACTTTAATTTCCTGCAATGAATTAATCCCTATTGCAAATATTAGTTCCTTCTTCAAAGCATTTGGTCTTTGTTTTTTATCAAATAACAAGAGACTCTTACTTGATGTATTTTTTTGATTTTGATTTAAATCCATTTCTAAAAGACTTTGTTGATTTCCCCTTTTATACTCACCTATCCAATGAATAGGGTTTTGGGTTAAAATATCTATATTTTTTTCCAGTAATTCCATGATGCATCTCCTCACTATCTTGTTAATTATAGGCTTAATTAAAAATAAATCCCCCAAAGTTCATGGGGGAATTTATTTTTATATTTTAACTATTATCTTAAAAGTTGCAGTACCCCTTGAGGTTGCTGATTTGCTTGAGCTAACATGGCTTGAGCTGCTTGAGAAAGAATTGAATTTTTAGTTTGATTCATCATTTCTTTAGCCATATCTACGTCGCGAACTCGAGATTCTGCAGCGGTAAGGTTCTCTGAAGAGGTATTTAAATTATTGATGGTATGCTCCAAACGATTCTGTACAGATCCTAATTTCGAACGCTCAGTAGAAACCTTTTGAATAGCTGTATCAATGACCTTCATTGCAGTATTGGCTTGGGTTTGGGTTTGCAACTGCAATCCTTTAACACCTAAGGAAGAAGTAGTCATAGCTTCAATATCCAAGTTTAGATTTTGATTAGTATTTGCACCGATTTGGAAAGTAGCACTTCCATCAGTACGAACATTTTTAGCAGAAGTTGTTTCGGAAAAACTAGATAATGCATTCGTAGCAGCAGCACGTACATTACCGTTTGTATCTTTAACAGACATAGTAATACCATTGACAGCAGTAGCTGTACCAGCTGTACTAGCAGTAACAACTATTTTACCAGCAGAAATTGTAACTGTACCATCTGTAATTGCAGCAGCTAAAGATGCAATATCAGTTGTTGATGCTACTGCTACTTCAACGGATTTAGTTGTACCGTCTTCAACATATGATACTTGAATCTTATCACCTTTAGCAATACCTAAGCTATTGCCATTTGAATCTTTAAGGTTACTTAATAAGGTAGTATCAGCTGATATAGCAGCTCCAGCAGAATTTTTGAATACTGAACTTGTGTTTACATTTGCTTCAGCCGTGTTAACTGCTTTTCCTAGAGATCCATCTAATAAATTTTTCGTATTAAATTGAGTAGTTTCAGCAATACGATCAATCTCTTTTGTTAATTGAGTCATTTCATCTTGTATATTACTTCTATCGCCATCAGTATTTGTATCATTAGAGGCTTGAACAGATAGCTCGCGCATACGTTGAAGAATGTCATGAGTTTCATTCAAAGCACCCTCAGCAGTTTGAATTAAAGAGATACCATCCTGAGAGTTACGAGCAGCTTGATCAAGACCACGAACCTGCCCACGCATTTTTTCAGAGATTGCTAGGCCAGCTGCGTCATCTCCAGCACGGTTAATTCGAAGTCCTGAGGATAATTTCTCCATTGATTTCCCTTGAGCAGTTGTAGCACTATTTAATTGACGGTAAGTGTTAAGAGCAGCAATATTATGATTAATTCTCATTATTAAATTTCCTCCCTGATTTTCGGTTCCACATCCATGTGGTTATTTTAAGCAGTGTTTAAAGTCGGCCGCCTTTATTTACTGCTTGTTACATATCTTATATCGACATTCCTTTGCAGGGTTTAATAGTTTTTTGGAAAAAAATAAAAAACCTTGAGTGCTTTTCTCAAGGTTTAAGATTTCTTAAGGTTTTTCAGCAAATCCAGAGAAACAGAGGCAGCGCTGCTGTTTTCTTCCTGGATTGATAAGTATATTTCTTTCCGGTGGATGTCGATGTTTTTTGGGGCATTGATTCCTAATTTGACTTGTCCGTCTTGGATGCTTACGACGGTGATTTCAATGTCTTCGCCGATCTGGATGGCTTCGTTTAGTTTTCTGGTTAGTACGAGCATGTTCCTGCCTCCCTATTGCACGATGCTGTGCTTGGTTTTGTAGGATGGGTGGTTCAGGATGACTTGTTTGGCCTGTTTCGTTTGTTCGTTTACGATGATGGGCCCTTGCAGGTTGGCCGTTGATTTTTCGAATGGATCTTGAACAGTCAGGATGACCATGATTTGAACTTGATTGACGTCTTCGATTTTTAATGCTTCCACTATATTTTCGTCCAGGTCAAACTCGTAGTCTTTGAAAAATAGAAAAGGGTTTGTTACGACGAATGCAAGCTCAGCTGTTGCGGCAGATTGCAGAATTAAGAAGGGAGAGCCTTCTTCTAATGGAAGAATGATAAACTCTTTTTCCGATGCAAATCCAGGGATGCCTGCTTCAAATTTTAGAATTTGAGAGTCATCAACTTTTACTTCTCCATGATATTTTGTGTTTAGCATGTTGTCCCACCTCTTTTTTCATTATACCTTGATGTCGATGGTTACGAAATCAATCGTTAGATTCGGATTTTCAAGCATATCTACATGGACTTTCCCTGGTGTGTAGTCCAGAATTGGTTTATTTTTCTGAACGTCAATAATTGGTTTGCGAGGCTGGAAGTCTATTTTCACTTTAGCCGGTTCATAGTTTACTTTTACACTTCCGGCACGGGGAATGAAACCAATATTAAAATCATACATGGGGGATTCGCTATTTTGTTTCGCCTGATCGGGAATTGGATTGCCTCCATATTCAATGCGCATAAGCTCGTCCCCTTGCGCTGAGACTCTCGCCATTCCATCGAGCCAGTCCTGATAGCCTTGCTGGGCAAATTCCTGAATTCTTCTAGAGATATGCTTTAGATCTACATCTGCTCTTGCTTCAGTTGTATCAATAGATAGCTGTCCTTTAGTAGTTTCAATGGATAATTCGGCTTTCGGCTGCTGAATGGATAGATCAGCCTTGGGCTGCTGCTGTTCCATTTTAGCTGAGATCGTCGTTAAACCGATTCTGCCTTGTGTGCTTTGGATTCGAATTTGCGGGACCTGCATATGTTTTCAGCTCCTAAACGAAAAGCTGTCTTAAGGAAGACAGCTCAAGTGTATTATCTTAGGAAATCCATAAGGGTAGGCTGAATGATTCTTGAGCTTACGCTTAGTGCGGCACGGTGCACGCTTTCCTGCATTTTAAGGTCTGTGATGACGCGTTCAATGTCGGCGTCTTCGTTGTCTGAAAGAATACGGTTGGCCGTTACTTCCTGCTGGCCGATGCGGTCATCAATCAGTTCAAGGCGGTTGTAGCGCGCTCCGAGTTCTGCACGCTCAGCACTAATGTTATCAAAGTGCTTATCTAAATCTCCGAGAAGTTTTTCGCTGTTACTCATGTCCGCGCCATTAACTGCATCTTCCATGCTTTTCAATGTAGCAAAAAGATTCTTTCCATCCACCTCACCGCCAAATGCTTTTAAAGCGTTGACGTTTACCGGCAGCTGAACACCGTTGGAGACGGATACTTTAAATGGATTTGTGTTCGGAGCAAAGGTTACCGTTCCATCTGTGCCTACGACCGCAGGCGGTTGATCCGTTGCATCTCCATTAAAAATATAGCTTCCAGCCACCTGAGTGTTCACGACTCCAGCTAAATCTTCCTTCAACTGACCGATCTCTACTCCAATTGCCTTCAGATCTTCAGGGCTGTTCGTTCCATTTTTAGCCTGCAGGAATAGCTCACGGGCACGCTGGAACACTTGAGTTGCATGCTCCATTCCGCCTTCTGAGTTTTCCATCCATTGATACGCTTCCGACAGATTGCGTTTGTACTGCTCGACCTCGGTCAATCCAGTCCGGTATTGCATCCCCTTCATGGCTACAACCGGATCCTGTGAAGGTCTTGTGATTTTCTTGCCTGTGGCCAGCTGATCCTGCAGATTTCCCATGCGGTCATAGCTGTTGCTGATGTGCCTCAGCGAGTTATTTGCGAGCATTCCTTGTGTTATGCGCATGCTTGGTCACCTACAATCCCATTTTATTAATAATCGTATCCAGCAGCTCGTCCTGCATCGTTATCATGCGGGCTGATGCATTGTATGCATGCTGGAATTGAATCATATTCGTCATTTCTTCATCTAATGAAACGGCACTGACCGACTGGCGGCGAAGTTCAACAGAATCCTTTAATGTATTGCTGTTTTTCAGCATCCGGTCTGATTCCTGAGCCTGAACGGCCATGTTCCCAATCATACCCTCGTAAAAATTCTGGACACTGGTGCTTTTTCCGTCAATCGTTACGGATCCGGATTTCACTTTTCCGAGTGCAAGGGCATTATCGCCATTTCCGATTTGACCTTTGGAGGCTGCGATATAATCGGTGGATTCCATAATCTTATCCGAAATGCGGATCGTATCGGCTCCACTTCCAGGTGTAAACTCAAAAAAGTTGACAGCAGACTTTCCAGGAGGTGAAGTTGCAAAATCCTTTAAATTCAGACCATCAGCATGAACCTTATTGAATTCTTCTGCAAAAGACTCAGCCAGGCTGTTCAGGTCATTCAGCATATCAACATATTCGCCTTTAGCTGCTCCAGCGTCTTTATAGCCATGTGAGCTTGCAAGGCCTTGAATTTTACCTGTACTTTGAATGTCCGTCACAGCAACTGACGTACCACCAATCTTCATTCCTGTAACTAAACCATCCTCGTAATCCATGGAAAAAGTGGAGCTGTTTAATCCGTCTACAAGCTTGCCTGCTGATGTTCCGTCTTTTTTCAGAATCTCCACAACGGCCATTCCTTCCGCAATCGGAAGAGCATTTCCTCCGCTTTTAATCGGATCGCTCACTTTAATCGGAACTAAAGAAGACAGCTCATCGATAATCCGGTCCCGCTCATCATAGAGATCATTCGGAAGATAGCCGTGCGGCTCAATTTCCGAGATTTGTTTGTTGACGTTTTTCAGTTGGGTGGCCAGTGATTGAACCTGAGTTGCCGAGAGGTCCATTTCACTTTTAAGGTTATCCTGAACCTTTTTTAACGACGTGGAAAGATACTGGAATGTATCCGCAACAGCAATTCCGCGTTCCTTCACGACGGAACGTGCACCTGAGTTTCTTGGATTGGCTGCAAGGTCTTCTAACGACTGCCAAAAACGGTCCATCGTTTTGGACAAACCCGTTTCAGAGGGTTCATTCATAATTTCTTCCATGCTTTCAAGCGCCTGAGCCCGCGCTTCATAATAGCCCGTTTTCGTGCTTTCGCCTCTGAACTGAACATCCAAGAAGCTATCCCGGATCCGCTGAATGCTTCCTCCCTCTACTCCAGTTCCCTGCTGCCCCGGAATTTTCGGCATTTCAAGACCAGGATACGGATAGGCATCCGTTGCTTTGAAGTTTACTCGCTGCCTCGTATACCCAGGCGTATTCGCATTCGATATATTCTGCCCCGTCGTATAAAGCGCCGACTGCTGAGCCGACATTCCCCGTTTTGATATTTCCAGTCCTGCAAAGGTTGAACCCATTTTCGATCTCCTCCAGATTTAAGCTTTCGAATCAAAGAGGGATCTTCGATTCGGTTCGGTTTTTCTCATTGTATCAGGCCGCTGGTAGTTGGGCGTCTGCTCTCTTGGTATCAGCATATCGAGTGACATGGTGACAAACTGCAGCGCACTTTGAGTCATTTGCTGGTTCAGCTGGTTGGCAGCCTTCAGCTTGTCCATGACCTCTTTGAATTCCTCTTTCAATTCGGTAAGGCGCGTTTTTTCAGCACCTTCCGCTTTTTCCGCGCATGCAGTGAGGGTCAGATCCGTATGACGTCCGAGAAACAGAGAGGCTTGAGTGATTCGCTCAGTCTCCGTTTGTTTAATGGACTGCACAAGAACCTGTTCATGCTGCAATACTTGCTTTAGCTCGTCCGTCTGATTGTGCTTCAGCTGATCTGTTTTTTTCAAAGCAGTCTGGTATAAATCCAGATGCAGCTCAAGGAGCCTGTCTAATGTAAGTATGAGCTTGCCAGCCTGCATGGCGGTTCCTCCTCTAAATTACTGTTTATAAAAATCCGCGAACTTGCGGGCGATTTCACTTGGGTTCACTTCATACGTACCATTCTCGATTTGTGCTTTCAGCTGATCGATTTTCTCCTGGCGCGCTTCTGCCATTTTATTTGTAGACTGAAGCTGTTTCGCAGCACTTGAAATTTCGATTTTGTCTTGTTTTTGCTGAACGGCTTCCTGCTTCATGATTTGATCTGCATTTTTTTTATAAGGATTGATTCCGTTCACGCCGTAGTTATTGATTTTCATCTTAACGCCTCCATCTGCCAGAGTTAACGGGCTTATTTACCGTTCTTATCGTCGGCTTTGCCCGCTCTTTAATAGCCTTTTTACTTTTTGGGAGAAATGGAGTAGTAGGTTTTTTTCTCCTCATGGGCCATTAGGCGCTGATGCTCCTCCTCACGTTGGAGTTGAGCAAGCTGGTCATACAGGCCTTTAGTACAGGAAGAACATAGTTTCCCTTCCCGTATCATATTTCCGCATTTTTCACATGGATAACCAAGGTTTGGAAAATTGGAAAGCTGCAGTCTTCCAAGCCGGATAAACTTCAGGATTAGCTCTTCGGCCACTTCCGTCCCGCTCACGACTTCCTCGATCTTTGCTTTGCGGTTTTCACGCTTTCTTAAAAAACTGTACACCGTTTCAAACTGTTTTTCTTCTATTTTATAGCAATCCGCACATACGGTGCGGAATTGTGTCTGAACAAAGAGTGCATTGCATTTCGGACAATTCGCTAGATCGTTCATCAAGGTATCTCCTCTTTATCTTACTCTATTTCTAATATCGGCTGAAGGGGCAAAACCTTTAGCCTCTGATTAAAGTAAAAGACGAGATGTCCTTAGCTCCCGCTTCCTTCAGAAGCTTTGCTGCCTGGTGGATGGTATTGCCCGTTGTGTAGATATCGTCAACAATCATAATGGATAGACCCTGTACATGTATTTCAGGGTTACTTCTAAACAATGGCCCTCCGGATAGCCGTTCTTTTCTGGATTTTTTGGACTGTTTTTCTGAAGCAATTCTTTCTAACGGATGCAGAATCTTGCGTCGGGCAATACGTGCAATCAGCTCAGCCTGATTAAACCCTCTTTCCATCAGGCGTTCAGTTGACAAAGGGATAGGAACCAAAATCGTTTTTCGGGGAATGATCTTCGCAGCAGCCCTGATATCCTGTTCAAACAAACGGATGAGTTCCGCATCTCCCCGGAATTTGAATAGATTCATGACTTCTTTTACGGATTCTGTGTAGGAATAGATGGAATGATTCTGAGTGAACACGTCCTTATACTCCGCGCGCTCGTACCAGCGGATACAATCTGGACAGAGTGACGCACTTTCCATCGGCCTGCTGCATTTCGTGCACCTTGGGCCATAGATTTTCGTTAATTTTTCAGTACATGGCTCGCATGCCACCGGGTCCGGATCCGTGCCAAGCAGGATTCCCCAGGTAACCTGTTCCTGCATTTTATTGTGGCAAAGAATACACCAGGTCATCGAAAAGCCTCCCGGTTCATCTTGTTAATATGCAGTCTCGCCTGAATCATCGCATTCGTTTTCCCGTAGTGAAAAAACACAACGTCGCCCGCTGGGTAATCCTGATGCCGTCCCACCCTGCCGGCAATTTGAACAAGAGCGCTTTCTGTAAAAATATCCTCCTCCGCTCCAAATACAGCAGCATCGGAATCTGGAACCGTCACTCCCCGCTCGAGAATAGTCGTCGTCACAATCAATGGAGAAATCCTGTCCCGGAACCGCTGCACTTTTTCTTTTCTATCTGGATCTTCCGAATGGACCCCTTCTATTGAAGGATGGATATTCTGCAGAATGGCTGTGACATGATGAAGTGCCGGGATGTTGGGAACAAAAAGAAAAGCTGGCTTTTCTTTATCAAGATGCTCCTGAATCCATTTTAGAAGGGGCTTAGGAAGCTTCTTCCGCTGAAGACGCCCTTTATAGCTGCCAATCCACTGAAAGCGTGGTACGGGAAGCAGATGCCCATGATAGCGTCCGGGAATTCGAACCGAGGGAAGCTTGTTTGAAAGTACTCTATTTTGCATTTCTTTGGAAGGGGTGGCGGTGAGGAAAATGAGGGAGCTCTCCGGTTTCCTAGCTTTCTGAACCGCTTCCTGCAGCGTTTGATCAGCTGAGAACGGAAACGCGTCGACCTCGTCAATAATGATGCAATCAAACGTTTGTTTAAACCGGAAAAGCTGATGGGCCGTGGATAAAACGAGTCGGGAGGATTTGTAGCGGTCCTCACTTCCTCCGTATAAAGCAGCAGCATCGGCGTTCGGAAAAGCCTGTTGGAAACGCGGATACAACTCGAGTACCACATCTGTTCTCGGTGTAGCGAGACAGATCCGTTTGTTTTGCTTCAGCGCCTCTTCTATTCCTTGAAACAGAATTTCAGTTTTCCCCGCTCCGCACACCGCCCAGACGAGAAGCTCTGACTGATTCTCCATTGCATGCTTAATGCAATTGGATGCATGACCTTGAAGAGGAGAAAGCGTGCCGGTCCAGACTAATCCTGAGCCAGATTGAGTTACTGGAGTTTCCCCAATCCAGCTATAAAGCGTTTCACACTCACTCACCCGCCCCATCATGATGCAGGACCGGCAATATGTGCAGAGCTTGCCGCATTTGGCGCACTGGTAGGCAGCGAATAAGTGGCGCTGTTTATTGAGGCAGCGCGTGCATTGGAATTTTCCGTTTGTTCCTGTGACACCTTTCTCTTTTTGAATATCTTCGCTTTCGAGCATTTCTGAGGGGAATGGAATTTCGGAGGCCAGGAGGTGGCGGCCGGAGAGGTGGTACTGTAATGAGGACATTGTTTTACTCCTTTTTTTCTTTTTATTATGAACAGAAGGTGTGATCATTGTCTAACCTAAAAAAAGAAATTATTAAGCAGTAAAATTAATATTTCAAGTGTGTTAATTGGTGTATTAATCTTTAATTGAGACATAAAATAAAGAACAAAATAAAGTACTCTTTGGAGTTGACGAAAATGAAAAAACTAATGCCCATGATAGATCCTAGAAGCTTGGAGATGATGATAGATGATGAAGTGGAGGCTGGCAAGCAGCGAAATGAAAGTGCTCTTCGAAAATCAAAAGAGTTACTAAAAAAATTAAAGGCTAGGAGTGGCCGCTCCTAGCCTTGATCATTGATAGCCTTTCTATTATTTGTTATCGAAAGTTTACTTTTTCTCATTTTTACCGCTCGTGCAAGAATTTCTTCATTTCTTTTTTTACTAATTGTTTGTTCTTCTATGATTAATTCCTCTAGAGTTTTATTCCATTCCAAGGCAGCTTTTAATTTACTCATCATTTTCAGCCCCTTTTAATCGATTTTTAATCTCGTCAACAGAATGTTGTATTAGCAAACAAGTCCCCATGCAATTCGTTGTTTAGTATATCAATGTCTTTTTCCGACAAATGAAGCTGAACCACTATTTCTGGCTTTCTAATGCCGTAATCTACCCAAATTCATATAGTCATTGCAATTTTACAATGTACGGTTTTATATCCATATTTTTACACAAAAATACCAAGTGCTATTATAAATTAGACGAAACGTACGAGTACGGACTTTTTTAAAAGGAATTTCTTGATTTTATTTCAAGAAACTCGACAATTCTTTGAAATTGGTTTCCTTAAATATCAACAAAAATATTGCTCTTTAACTTCAATTACTCTTTTTTGTCCTTATTTTGTCCGCATTATGTCCTTATTTTGTCCGCATTATGTCCTTATTTCTCTGGATTATATAAATACCTTGTTCCAGGACCTTTTCCTCTTAACTCTACTCCATCAGGCCTTAACTCCGTAATTAAACGCTGAACTTGCTTGCTATTCATACCTGTAAGCTGTCTTATTTCTTTATTAGAAAGAGGACGCTCTTTTAAGATAGAAAGTATTCTGATTTTTACTGCTTCCTTATCTAAACTTTGCTGTCTTTCGTATTTCATATTTTCTTTTAACAAATCATATGAATGCCGGGATAATGTATAGTACCTGCCTTTTCCTCTACCTACTGGCTCAACCAAATTAAACTCGTTATACATTTTACTTAGTAATTCTCTTGCTTGCTCCATACTTCGCTGGGCAACTTCAGCAGCTATGATTGTATTAATTTGTTCATGTCTAATCAAATATTGCAAAATCAATAAATGATCCACGTCTATATGGTTCCCATCGTCAACCATTTGTTTCACCAAATTTTTAAAGCTGTTATTTAAGGGTGAGGAGATAAAAAAAAGCTCTATATGACCTCCAATCTCTCTATATATTGGAGGTTCTTTACCTTCTATGAGCAAAGATCTAAAAATTCTGGAGACACCTAAATTAGACCGGTTAACTAACTTTAATCGATCCAAAAGATCCATTAAATGGTTATTTCTCGCTACAGGAGGATGATGCAGGATATTGTTCGGGGTAATGCCTCCAATAAATTGTCCAGGATTAGTCAGCACCAATTTATCCTTGTATTGCTTTAACAAGATTGTCCCAGTCATTCTGTAGTCGCGATGACCAAAGGCATTTAATAACGATTCCCTTAGTGCGATCGTCGGGTAAGTGCTAAATTCAGGGTGAACAAGTCCTGATTCAATTGTAACCATTGGATTATCTACGGAAATATATCGTTCCAATTCATAAAGAGCAACAGGAATAGCGTGAAATCCATCATCCCTGTGTGAATAATCTGTGTCGCTCAGCATCTTTCTAAATGACCATTTATGCTGGGGAATGATCCTCTCAATAGATTCTGGCTTACCAGTTAACAGCAGGGCTCCTTTTGTAAAAAACCCCTCTTTTAGAGCACCAATGGAGGTTAAGAGATCTTCATCTGAAAGAGATAACAAATTGTGATCCGCTCTCTCACGTGACATAAACTCTCTAATACGTTCCATTGCTGAGTGAGAAAAAAGGTTATGCCAATCCTCATAAATGATTTCTGAAGTAAAGTCTGCCTGACCGGAGGAATCCATCATCTGTCTTCTTAACGTTCCTGTGAACGGAAGGCAGTCTTTCCCTTGGCGAATTGTACCTGCACCATCTGTTGTTGTATATGGCGGCATTCCCGGGAAGATATTCATGATGAGAATTCTGCTGTTTTCGATAAATACTTCATCAAAGAATGGGGTTAGATGAGGATCTGTTTTTTCATAAATTCTCTTTTGCAATAAAGAAACATCAATATCTTCGGGAATGCCTTTGATTGCATTGTCTAAACCAATCACTTTGTCCGCAACCCCAAATACTACACTTCCCCCTCCGCCATTCGCCATGCATACTGCATAGCTAATCATTGTTTTGATGTTATCTTCTCTGCTTCTCTCATTCCATTGCTTAAAATCTAAATCTTGAGCCTCAAAATCATCTGCCATTTGATGATCGAGCTTTAAAATAATATCCCTGATCTCTAACTTACTCCTCATTTTATTTCCCCCCTCCTATATACTTCTTAATAATTATATTTTATACAAATAATGGGCTATATAAAACTCCTAGATAGAATCGCACTTTCAATTATTCAATGATTAAATACTTTCACCTAAAACAAAACAATTTTTCAATAGAAAAGACAATCTGCACCAGTCAGATTGTCTCCATTTCTATTCCATATACCATCCCAGCCCAAGTGCACCTTCCCCTAAATGGGTTCCGATTACAGCACCAAAGTAGCTGAGGTAAAACTTGACGTGCGGGTATTTCGCTTCAAGCTCTGCCTTCATGGTCTGTGCTTCGTCCGGGCGATTGGCGTGAATTACTGCCGCTCTCATCGGAAGACCAAGCTTTGCGTCCTCTTCAAAAAGCTCATAGATCCGGTTGACCGCTCTTTTCCGGGTACGGATTTTTTCGTACGGTACAATCACTTTATTTTCAAAGTGAAGCAGCGGTTTAACCTGCAGAAGACTTCCAATCAATGCCTGGGCGCCATTTAAGCGGCCGCCGCGCTGAAGGTTGGAAAGGTCGTCCACCATGAAGTAGGCACGGACGCTTTTTTTCATTTCTTCAAGCCGCTTCATGATCTCTTCCGGATCTTTGCCATCACGCGCCATTTCTGCGGCTTCAATGACATAGAATCCCTGAACCATGCAGCTGATTTCAGAGTCGAAAGAAAAAACACGGATTTTGTCCGTCATGCTTCCAGCTGTAATGGAGCCGTTGTAGGTTCCGCTGATTCCGGAGGATAAGTGAATACAAATGACCGCGTCGTATTGCTTGGAAAACTCTTCGAAAAGGTCGAGGAATTTCCCGACTGGAGGCTGAGAAGTGGTCGGAAGCTGGTTGCGGGATTTTACCTCTGTGTAAAAAGCCTCTGCAGTCAGTTCCAGCTCCTCCTGATATGTCTCGCTGCCAAAAATAACGCTGAGCGGAATAAGATGAATATCCAGCTCGTTCAGCAGCTCCTTAGGTATGTAAGCTGTACTATCGGTTAAAATTGCCGTTTTCATCGTCAAAAGAAACCTTCCTTATAACGTATTTAAATAAATGAGTTCAAATGGATTACTCTCTATTCTATAGAACTTTACGTAAAATTTCATTAAATGTTTCATTTAATTTTGGGAAGGAACGGAAATGGGACTTAATTGTTGGGTGGTTGATTTTCCATTTGTGGATCGAAAGCGGATTTCGAAGCGCGGGATTGTCGAATAGCAACGGGCTTATGTCGTTTATCAGCGGGAATTTGTCGGATAGCAACGAGAATTTGTCGATTATCAACGGCAGCCTGTCGAATAGCGACTAGTCGACAAACACCGACTTTTTTCGCCCCAGCTATGCTTCATCCCGGCGCCCCCACTCGCGCAGTTCCACCCCCACCCACCGCAACCTCCCCGCAAAACACACAAAAAAAGCTGAATCCCACCAGGACCCTCGTCCATCAGGTTTCAGCTTTCCAGTATAAATTCTATAATGGCTTACCTTAGCGTACTTCTACCCAGCCGTTTTTGATCGCTACAACTACCGCTTGTGTACGGTCGTTTACGTTCATTTTTTGAAGGATATTGGATACGTGGTTCTTAACGGTTTTTTCACTAATGAACAGAGCTTCACCAATTCCGCGGTTGCTTTTACCGTCAGCAAGCATTTGAAGAACCTCGCACTCGCGTCGAGTCAGGATATGGAGCGGTCTGCGGATTTCAGGCTGTAGCTGCTGTCCGCTGCCGCCTGCACCTGTAGTAGCCAGTCTGCGGAATTCGTTTACAAGATTGTGCGTTACTTTTGGATGCAGGTAAGATCCGCCGTCAGCAACGACTTTGACTGCTTCGATCAGCGTATCCGCATCCATTTCTTTTAGAAGGTAGCCGCGGGCACCAGTTTTAAGCGCACGGGTTACGTAGTTTTCATCATCATGGATGGATAGAATGATTACCTTCGTTTCCTGGTTGGCTTCAACGAGCTGCTTAGTCGCTTCCACTCCGTTTACGTTCGGCATATTTATATCCATAATGACAACGTCCGGCTTATGCTCGTCTACGATACGCATTGCCTCGTCGCCGTCGTCACCTTCTGCTACTACTTCAAAGCTTGGTTCGAAATCAAGAATTCGTTTAACGCCTTCTCTGAATAACTGATGATCATCAATAATTACAATTCTAGTTTTCATGGTCAATAATACGCCTCCCAACTCACTACATTCTAGTCCAATCCTCATACCTACCGTCAATGAGCCTTTTGTCGCTAGTTTTCCGCTTTGCCGCAGCGAAGGAATCCCGCAAGGTCATGACTTTTTGCTTAACGTTTTTCTAATTTCTTTCCTATTTCAATGGTAGAGCAGGATGCTTGCAAATGAAACATCTAAAATATGGAAGGAACTTTAATCATAATGGTCGTTCCTCCACCAATTTTCGACTCAATGTCCATCCTGCCGTCAAGCAGTTCGACCCGTTCCTTCATTCCGACAAGGCCGAAAGATTTATTCTTTTTCTCCTTCAGCTCACTGAAGTCAAAGCCGCTTCCGTCATCCTTGATCAGCAGGTTAACGTATTCCTTGGTAACCTCGACTTTAACCGAGATTTCTTTGGCCTGGGCATGCTTTAAAGCATTGGTGACGGCTTCCTGCGCCAGCCGGAAAAGCGCCACTTCAAATCGCGGCGGAAGTCTTCTCTCCTCCGCTTCGCCAAAGCTTTGAAAAAGCATTTTTGTTTTTCCGTTGTATTCTTCAATCGTATGTAAGTATTTTCTTAACGTTGGAATTAACCCAAGATCATCCAGCGCCATAGGTCTTAGGTCGTAAATAATTCTTCTTACCTCATAGAGAGCATTGCGGACATTTTGACGAAGATTGCGGATTTCCTTGAATCCTTCTTCGGTACCCCGATCCCTGAATATGCGTTCAAGCAATTCAGAGCGCATCATGACATTTGCGAGCATTTGCGCAGGCCCATCATGGATTTCACGCGATACCCGTTTGCGTTCTTCCTCTTGTGCTTCGATGATCCGCAGCCCGAAATCCTGTTTCGCCTGGGCATCCTCAAGCAGCATCCCTACCTGGCGCAGATCCTGGCTTAAGTAATTAAGGACAACCCCAATTTGAGTGACAAGCGCTTCAGACCGTTCGATGATCTCCTGCAGTCCGAGCAATCTTCTCTCCAGCTCGTCACGACGGTCGCGAAGCTGTTTTTCACGGTGCTGCATCGTCGTCAGTTCAACCTGCAGGGCATGAGCTCTCTCATACGCTTCCCGAATTTCATTTTCTGTAAACCGATTGAAATTTTTGCTTACTTCTGACAGCCTTTTTCTTGCGTGTCTTGCCTGGATCTCAAGCTTGTCCCCCGCATCAATCACATCATTTACCTGTGTTTTAATAAGGGTCAGCTCTTCAACAAGCGACTCATATTGAGTACGCGACTGCTCGCCGATTGCAAAGATTTCCCCTTTGCTTCCGTCCACTGTGGAGATCATCTTATTTAGAATTTCATCCAGGACTACGCTGTCCAGCTTTTTGGTATTCACCAGAAATTACCTCCATTGCTGTAAATGTCATGATTATGTTATGAGATTGTGATTGAAGTCATATATGTGCCGCTATATAATGGAATAATGCAAGCGTAAAAAAACGCTCGCAATTGGCAGAAAAATCTGATGGAACAAGCATACCGGTTTTTTTCCGTGTAAGCCAGGAGGTGTACAAACATGCTTTCTATTTATTATACAGCAAAAGGCAGCGGAGAGCATGAGATAACCATCCAAAAATCCCGATTTATCTGCCATATTAAGCGTGTTGAGACAGAAGAAGACGCTCAGGCGTTTATTCAGGAAATCAAGAAAAAGCATCACCATGCCAATCATAATTGTTCGGCCTATTTAATAGGAGAAAGAGATGAAATCCAAAAGGCGAACGATGATGGAGAGCCAAGCGGAACAGCTGGAGTTCCGATGCTTGAAGTACTGAAGAAACGCGGTCTTAAAGATACAGCTGCTGTTGTGACCAGATATTTTGGCGGCATCAAGCTTGGTGCAGGCGGCTTGATTCGTGCATATGGCCAGGCAGTTTCAGAAGGATTAAACCATACAGGTATAGTAGAGCGTAAATTAATGAAAATTATGCATACTAAAATTGACTATACATGGCTTGGGAAGCTTGAAAACGAGCTTCGGTCCTCAGAATACCTCATTAAAGAAATACATTATTTGAACGATGTAGAAATAGAAACTTTTGTTGCTTCAGATCAAACGGATACCTTCACCAAGTGGATGACAGAATTGACAAACGGCCAAAGCGAAATCACGCAAGGAGATGTCACGTATTTGGAAGAAGAGGTTAGTTAGGAGAAGATGGTATGGCAGAATACAGACGCGTAGTCAGAAAGAAGAAAAAGAAAAAATCGGTTTTTAAGCGAATGATGTTTTTTTTATTGCTCCTGCTGTTAATCGTCGGCGGATACTTCGCCTTCATGTTCGTATCAGCATGGCAGGCAGCGGACAGATCTTATGAAAGCCTTGAACGGGGAGATAAATCCGCATTAAGGGAACAAGCGGTTGAACTTGCTAAAGATCCTGTTTCCATTCTAATAATGGGTGTAGAAGATTACTCAACCGGCGGTGAAGGCGGACGAAGCGATACACTGATTGTCATGACGCTGAATCCTAAGGAAAAATCGATGAAAATGCTGAGTATTCCCCGTGATACACTCGTTGATGTAGAAGGTCACGGCGAAACGAAAATTACTCATGCTTATTCATATGGAGGAAAAGAGTTAACGGTCCAGACGGTTGAAGATTTCCTCGATATTCCAATTGACTATTATGCAACGGTAAACTTTAAAGCCTTTAAAAAGGTCATTGATGAACTTGGCGGCGTAGAAGTTAACGTTCCATTTGATTTTTACGAAAAAAGTGACGTAACAAACAAGCGCATCTACTTTAAAGAGGGGAAGCAAACTCTTGATGGAGAAGAAGCCCTTGCCTATGCAAGAATGAGAAAACGCGATCCGCGCGGAGACTTTGGACGGAATGACAGACAAAAAGAAATCATTACCGCCATCATTAAGAAAGCAACCACTCCTCAAAATATTTTGAAGGTGGATGACATCGCGAATCAGATTTCAGAAAATGTTGAGACAAATCTTCGCATTTCAGAAGCGATGGGCTTCCAGCAATCCTACAGCGGATTTAAAACCGATAAGATTGATCAGCTGAAAATTGAAGGCGAAGATTTAAACTTAAACAGCGGCTATTACTATAAGCCAATTGAAGAAAAACTGGATCTCGTTAAAGAAGAACTCCAGGCGCATTTGGAACACAAAAAGGTGAGCATCCGTGAGGGGCAAAACGAAAATCCTCTTGCTGAAGAAGATTTGAATAGCGGAAACTAAAGACCCAGGGCCTCCATTTTTAGGAGGCCTTTTCTATTCCAGCATAATAGTTATTTAGACCCCTATAATTACAAGTTCTTTTTACTCGTATTTTTTCCTTATTATTCTATAAAAATTAAAACATTAAATTATAAGGTAAATTTCTTAACAAATAAAGACAAAAACTTTAACAATTTGTAAAAATGTGCGAATTTATACAGACATAGTATGACCTTTTTGTTAAAATAAAGACAAAAATAGCCTCTGATACCAATTCAGAGGCTATTTTTTTGGGAAAATACTCACGGGAGGGAATACCAATCAAACGGAATAAATTGGTTCGTTCGTTCGTCTGTCTTAGCGTTTTGGCTACAATGCCTATTCAGCCAGGTACTGCATCTGCAGCTGAATATCCTTATACAGGAGTAACAGTTTCTGGAAGCACCAGCCTGCACAGGGGTGCAGAAAAGGATTACAAAATTACCAAGACCATCTCTTCAGCAGAATCTGTAGCTGTACTCAACGAATTCACAAATTCAGTAAATGAAACCTGGCTTCAAGTCAACCATGAAGGAACAACCGGCTGGGTAATGGAATCCCAGATTAAAGAACTCGATAAGCCTGTCCCTTTCGCATTCATCACAAGTGACGAAGCAGCGGTTCACCGCAGTGCAGAAAGCTCATCAACTGTGTCTGCCGAACCGGGAAAAAATACGATGGTTGAAATCTCAAGCAGTTTTGTAAATAAAGAGCAGGAAATTTGGTATCAAGTAAAAACCGCTGACTGGTCAGGATGGATCCATTCCGATCAAATCATGTTTAAACCGGAAGCCTTTACCGCTTACAATACAAGCAAAAATCAGGAAGTAAGAAGCGGAGCTGCTCCCAATTACAGACTGCTGCAAACCTTAAAGCAAGATGAATCCATAAAAATTACGGATTTCTTTATTAACTCTGCCTCCGAGCCTTATTACGGAGTGGAGCTTTCCAACGGTACGAAAGGCTGGACGAAAGCCCAATCACTTACTTACTCTTACAAGGCTGCACCTGCTGCCATTCAAAAAACGGTTTATGCCAAACTGAACCCTACGAGCATTCACCGTTCAGCCGATTCTGCTGAACGCAAAGTTTACGAGGCACCTATGAATGAAGAATTAGAGATTAAGAGTGAATTTACAAACAAAGCAAATGAAAAATGGTACCAGGTTGAATATCAGACCGGAAAATATGGCTGGGTAAACAGCGCCCATACCTCCACATCTCAGACCATTAACGGCACCTTCTATGTACAGGTATCTGAAGCCAATGTCCGCTCTGGTGCGTCAACCGATTATCGAAAACTCAGTACTTTAACAAAAGGAACCGCAATAAAAGTGGTAGACCAATTCACTAACAGCAGCGGTGATAAATGGTACAGAGTCCAGCTCGGCAGCAGCACCTTCGGATGGGTTTCCGCCTCCCTTCTAACCGAGAAAGCCGTATATCTTAATACAAGCATGTACATCGGTACATACAAATCAGAATTAAGAAGAGGCGCAGAATTCAGGTATACTGTGACTGAAAAACCTTCATTTGGAAGTAAAGTTACCCTTCTTTCCCAGATTATAAACAGCAAAGGGGAAACATGGCTGAACATCCAAACCTCCAGCGGAAGAAAAGGCTGGATTCCGCAATGGGAAGTCTACAAATCTCTCAGCGACCGAAACTTGGTTTATGCGAAGTCTTCTGACAGCATCCGCTGGTCAGCTTCTCTTAATCAAAAATCTGTAGCTTCAGTGAATACAGGCGACTCGCTCGTTCTCCTCAGAGAGCTGAACGGATGGTACAACGTTGAAACGTCAAAAGGCGTACGCGGCTGGATCCCGGCAGCAAGCACAGTTGCCACACCGCCAGTGAATGTAGCCATTCCTCAGGTAACACCAATGGGTGACAGTACAGAGCTTTCCTGGAAAAAGTCGAAATCGGTCAAAGTTAATTTTGATTATCTTGCCGACCGTACGGCTTACATCAGTACAAAAGAGCTTGAACTAAAGGTTCCTGATTCAGATGTAGAAGGTGTGACCATCACCCAAATCAGTGGCGCGATTAAAGTAACGCCTAAACCAGGCTATTCCATTACCGTTCATGATAAAAAGGACCGTTTTCAGCTCCTTATCCATGAAGTTGGGGTAGCAGGTAAAACGATTGTACTTGATGCAGGCCACGGCGGAAGCGATTCTGGTGCAACGGGACCTACAAAGCTCTATGAGAAGGATGTAACTTTTGCTGTCACAAGATACTTAGGGGATATTTTGAAAGAGAATGGCGCAAATGTCATTTATACAAGAACAACTGATATTAAGCCGACATTGGATTACCGCGCAGGCGTTTCCAATAATTCAGATGCAGATATTTTCATCAGTATTCATGCGAATGCCAATCCAAACCGAAGTGCAAAAGGAACAGAAACGTATTTTAATGTGACCACCAATCCTAATGATCAAAAGAGCAAAACTCTTTCAACGAATATTCAGCGCGAATTGGTTGAGCAAATCAATACAACCAACCGCGGAATTAAGGAAGCCGGTTTTGTTGTCATCAGAGAAAACCAGCTGCCTAGTGCTCTGGTTGAGCTCGCATTCATCTCCAATCCTAATGAAGAGACGATGCTGCGGTCTGATGCCGTAAGAAGAAAAGCAGCACAAGGCATCTACAATGGTATAGAAGACTACTTTAACGGAGGCAACTGATCCCAATGAAAAAAATGAAAATTGCCTTAATATTTGGAGCAGGAATCATAGCTGGGAGTATTTTCACTCCCCTTGCCACCTCACAAGCAAGCAGCAATCTTGTACTGGCAAGTGTAGAGTGGGTCACATCTCAGCTGACACCGATTAACAACCGGGTTGCGAGCCTTGAAAGAGAAGTTCAAACTCTGAAGCAAATGAATACAAACCCTGCATTGCCTTCAAAAGTGTATGTAAAAGCTGTAATCGCTGACGTCCACTCCGGTGCGATGGAGCATTACAGAGTACTTGCTAGTATTCCAGTTTCACAGATTCTAAACGTTTCTCAAGAAATCACTTCTGAGGACGGAAAGTATTACAGAGTGGAATACAGTACTGGCAATACCGGATGGATCCCTGCTTCTGAAGTCAGTACCGCACCTGTTGCCAAACCAGCTTCCTTTATTGTCAAAACTCCAGGAGCTGTATATAGCGGAGCATCTGTTACAGGCTACAAAAAAGTAGGTTCGGTTTCTGAAGGACAAACCCTTAAGTATGTGAACGCCTTTAAAAACCGCTCCACAAAAGAAGTCTGGATCAACGTCCAGCTTTCAAACGGAACTAAAGGATGGGTCAAGCAGCAATCCGGCGAGGTGAAATAACGCCATGAATACGAAAACTCTTGTTGGAGGGGCGCTGCTGTCAGCAGCCCTCCTCTTCGGATTTAGCCCGGCTGGACAAGCCTATGAAAAACAAACGTATGCAAATGAAACAAAAGTGCAGCTTAAGAAAGCCCCATCTCTTCAAGTTCAGCTCAACGGACTTTTTGAAGTGGAAAACCTGACCTCAAGAGAAAAAACACTTCTCGTTCCATCTGCAAATGTGACCCTTTCTGCGAGCAGCGGAACCGCTAAGCTTACTGCAGGGTCGGACTCCTATTCAGCCGGTGCAGGGTTCAGAATTTCAGAGATTGCGAACCCTCCTGAAAAATATGTGAAATTTACAAGTCCGACAGAAGTGCGGACGGGAGCTGGCGACAGTTTCGCCTCCCTTCGCACAATGAAAAAGGTTGAGGCGGCAGAATACCTTTCTGAAACCGACAGCTCAGGAGTAAAGTGGTTCAATGTACAGCTGCCAGACGGCAAACAAGGATGGGTTTCATCCAATACATCGATTGTTGAGTCTAGCCCGCTAAGCTTATCCTTATTCAAATACAGCACCCTGCAATACCGGGGAAGCTTTGAAGCAAAAGCGGACGGCAATTTGGCAGCACTCTACAACCTTTTAAGCCTTGAAGATTATCTGAAAGGCGTTGTTCCGAATGAAATGCCGGCAAGCTGGCATCCTGAAGCCCTTAAGGCCCAGGCTATCGTAGCACGAAGCTATGCCGTTAACAGTATGGGACTCTCCAATACGGCGAAAAGCCAGGTCTATAATGGGTATACAAAAGAAGATCCCCGCTCCAATGCGGCTGTAACTGCAACAGCAGGCGTAATGGCAAAGCATAACGGCAAACCCGTTCAAACGTTTTTCTATTCAACAAGCGGCGGACAAACAGCCAATGCATGGGATGTCTGGGGATCCAGCCAAACGACCTTCCCTTATCTTAAAAGCGTAGCGGACCCATATGAATCATCCATCCACAGCAATTGGACGGACACCTTCCGCTCCTCAACGATTTTGGGAAAATTCGGATTCAACCCGGATACAACCGTTCTTTATGATATTAAAGCCATACCTACCGGGCAAAATGGAGAAATCGGCAAAGTAACGATAACAACCTCTGCCGGCAGCAAAACCATCAGCGGAAAAGAAGGCGACATACGCTCGCTTTTCCCAGTTGCGAAATATTACAACCAGCTCCGCTCCAACTGGTTTACAATGAATCCCGTTAAGTCTTTTACGGTTAAGGGCACAGGCTCCACCGTCCAGCAGCAATTTTCCGTAACAGGCAGCACCATCATGGCAGCTGATGGGACAACATCCACAGTACAGGGAGCACAGGTGAACATCCAAACCGCTTCCGGTCAAGTCACGCAAGAATCCGATCCTGCCACAATTGTCATCAACGGCAAAGGCTGGGGGCACCGCATCGGCATGAGCCAATACGGCGCCAACGGCTTTGCCCAAAAGGGTTTCAAGGCAGAAGCAATCGTGCAGCATTACTTTCCTGGTACGGTTGTGGGGAAATAAGAAGTAAGAGAGGACAGCCCTGGTATTTGGGGCTGTTTTTTTATTTGGGTTTGTGGTGGGGCGGGGGGTAGCGGGGGTTTGCACTGACCCCCGTTTCGCTAAAGCACTAAACCTCCGTCCCCGCTTCTCACCAGGCCTTGTCCCCCAGCACTTGTCGCGATTCTTGCTCTTTCCCCCACTGCGTTACCATGTTGAGGGTCAGTGCAATGCACTGACCCCCGTTTCGCTAAAGCACTAAACCTCCGTCCCCGTTCCTCACCAGTCCTTGCCCTACAGCACTTGTGGCGATTCTTTCTCTTTCCCCCACTGCGTTACCATGTTGGGGGTCAGTGCAAACAAAGGTATCCTCTTTTCAAAAGAAAACAGCGCGGCGCCTGACCCGCGCTCTATTAACGAACTATAGCTCCGGCACCTTCTTTCTAAACCCTTGGTACATAAGGCATTACAGGTCCATGCCTCTGTCCCCAGATGCGGTGAAGCATCGCGGGACTGGCACCGTGCCTGACCCGCTTCTTACTGCCAGACTAAAGCTCCGGCACCATCACCCATAAACCCTTGCAGCCCAAGGGCTCAGAGGTATCATCCTCCATCCCCACTTGCTTTAAAGCACAGCGGGACTGGCACCAAAACCAGCATTTTCTACCACCATTACAAAGCCACACCACCCTCCCCCTCCAAAATAAAAAACCCCCGCACACCGGCAGGGATTCTCACTTCACTATTTCAAAATATCCTCTTTCGGAGACTCGTCCCCGTTAATCACATAATACCGATCCTCGTGCTTTTGAAGAATCCAAAAGTAGTTTCCGCCTATTTTTGATTCTTCAAGCACGACGGTCCAGTCCTCTTTATATTCATCTTTCAGCATATTGACTGCTTTTTCCTTGAGCTTGCTTTTTTCAATCGGAGTAAAGGTGAATTTTTCGATTCCTCCGACTTGTTTCACTTTGTCGGAAAACATAATTTTGCTGATTTCCATGTCATCTTTGCTGATTCCTGATTTGCTGAAATGCTCGTAAAACTTATTCATATCGTCATTTTGAGCATCCATATATACGTTTTTAACTGTTTCTGCTGCGGCTGCCATTTCTTCCTTTGCATTGGCTTCGGGGTCTTGGCATGCTGCCATGAGAACGATGGATAGGATTATCCATACGCTTAGGATCCATTGCTTTTTCATCTGATTCCGTCCTTTTAACATATGATATCTCTATTATAGAGCGGACGGTACAAAAGAACTAGGTCATCTATTGTTAAAATTATGTAAAGGGACCTCCCAATGGAAGGTCCCTTTACAATCAGGATGGCTGTTCGTCCAGCCTGTTTTTTCGGTGTTTTGAAATCATCCGGTATAGTAAAAGCAACACATATGGGGTCAGCAGAATGATTAGTACGGATACCCATAATGTGTTTAGAAGGAAATCAGCAAATCCGCCAATGACGACCCGCGGAATGTTGACCGTAAAGAAAACGAATAAAGCTAGAAACAGCGGGTTTTTTGGAAGACGGATAAAGATCATATAGACAAGCTGAATGACAAATCCAACATAAATCGTTCCAATGATAACCCCTGCATAGCCGAAGTTTGCATAAGCTTCCGCTGCGAACAGCGTATTCAGCACCCCTGCCGTTCCCTCTTCTACCCGCTGCGGATAGAAGACTTCCATTGCTAATCTCGCTGATCGTATCTGTTCCATATCATAGAGTCCGATCAATGATGAAGGAAGGCTTCGTCCATTTAAAAGATCCAGGCGGTCTGTAAACAAATCAAGGTGCAAGTAAAATGGAGCGACCTGGGACAATAAAATCCGGCCGATTGGTCCCCTGTTATACGATAGGAAGCTCGATGGATCCGTTACCCCTTGGATAAATACATACATTACAACTAGGAGTACCACTCCAAGGCCGCCAAGTACAGCTAAACGGAACCACGTCAGTTTGATGATTTTCAAATAAATCAATAGCAGGAGCACCATGATGATGTAAAAGAAAATCGGTGCCTTTGATAAATCGTATACTGACAGGAACAGCGCTCCCCCGGTTGTTAGAGCAAATAAGAAAAACCACCGGTACTGTTTCCGCTGAATAAAATAAATGAAGGTGATCATCGACAAAATTGGTGCCAGCGCAACTCCAAAGATATTGCGGATAACCGTGCTGCCTTGAAAGTCATGAGAAGCCGTAATTCGAAGCTGAGCAAGATTATCAGAACCTTTTAATAGCTCTAACAAAGGAATTGTGTCAATTTTCAGGATCGTATAGCCAATCGCTCCCATTGAAAGCATCGTGAAAAACGCATACAGGTAAAACATCTGGTTTCCGTTTTCCTCACGATAGACAGGGGCCTCCATATAGCTCCTGAACTCTTTTTGCCCATCAAAGGATGCAAGCTTGCTCACTAAGAACATCGTGAGCGGCATGGCAACCATGATGAAGCAGATGAAGAAAAATCCCTGATAGCGGAAATAATCATCGGATAGCAGCTCTATCATGTAGTGCTCATCAATATTGAGCACAATCAGCAGAGAGCCTATAAAGGTGGAGGCAAGCAGAGAATAATAAAAGGTAATGGATATTAAGTTTGGGGTTAACAGGGACATGGAGCCTGATACTTTTCTAAACAAGATAAACGATAGAACCAGTACCGCAGCCCAAATCAAGAAATAAACCATAATACGACCGTAACTCCTTTGTTTAAAAGATAAGCGGGCACCACGATGCCCGCTCTAAATTTACTTCTTGAGGTGGTCGACCAAATGCTTTGCACTGTCTCCGTCGCCAAATGCCGGCTCATAAGCGGATGTGTACTCGCTATTGACTGCTTCCAAAATCTTCTTCGTGTCAGAACCAACTAAGATGTTTCCTTTGTTCTGAACCGTTTCAATCCATTCTGTTTCTTCTCGCAGTGTCACACAAGGGATTTGCAGGAAGTAAGCTTCCTTCTGCACTCCGCCTGAGTCTGTAAGAATTTTCTCTGCTTCACTTTCTAGACGAAGCATATCAAGGTACCCAACCGGCTCAATGACTTTAAGGTTCGGTACGTCCTCAAGATTAATGCCGTAGCCCTCAAGCTTATGCTTTGTACGAGGGTGAATTGGCCAGACAAGCGTCTTGTCAATTTGCTTGAACGCATCCAGAATGTTTTGCATTTTCTCTGGGAAGTCCGTATTTTCTGCACGGTGCAGAGTCACAAGGTGATAGCCTTTGCTCTCTAAGCTGTGCTGTTCAAGGATTTTGGAATCTGTGGCAAGCTTTTGGTTATACATAACAGCATCATACATCACATCGCCAACGTTGAAGACGTTATGTGTAACATTCTCGTTTTTCAGGTTCTGAATCGCTGTATCTGTCGGGCAGAACAGGTACTCAGATACGTGATCGGTCATAATACGGTTTACTTCCTCCGGCATTTTTTTATTGAAAGAGCGAAGTCCCGCTTCAATATGGATAACCGGAATATGCATTTTGGATGCCGCAAGAGCACCAGCTAACGTTGAATTCGTATCACCGTAAACAAGAACGTAAGCAGGCTCTTCCTTCACTAATACCTCTTCAATTGCCGCTAGCATTTCACCAGTTTGTTTTCCGTGAGAGCTAGAACCGACGTTCAGATGATAATCCGGCTTCGGAATATTCAACTCATCGAAAAAGATGTCTGACATGTTTTTATCATAATGCTGTCCCGTATGGACAATAATTTCGTCAAAGGATTTGCGAAGCTCTCTGGATACAGGAGCTGCTTTAATAAATTGAGGTCTCGCCCCGATAATTGTTACAACCTTCAAGCTGCTTCCTCCGTTCTTCCCTTTTTACGCAGAGTCAGTAAAACTCCGCCGTTAGTAAGCAAGAAAAATGCCCAAGGCACAAGTACAAGCCAAACGCTTAAGTCTGAGAAATCCAATATGTACTGGATGGCTGCGATGGAAATGATGCTTGTGATGAACATGAAAATCAGTTTGCCTACCGGTGTTGGCACGTGGTAGGTCTTTTGGCTTTTTATGAAAATGGCAGCGCATGCGTAGCCGTACGATAGGGTGAGGGCTAATGCGGCACCCCATAATCCCATAATCGGGATTAAGACTACGTTTAGTATTAGGCTAATTATGGCTGCTATACCAAATTGAATGGATATTGGTTTCGTTTCTTTTTTTATAAAAAGGCCTACAGAGATGATCAGGTAGTAAAAGTTAAGGAATGATCCTAAACTTAAAAGCGGTACATACACACTTGCCGGATGGAATTCTGTATTTGAAATCATCCATTTAAATATAGCAGGAATAAATGTGGCAATTCCCATCAATCCGAACATTCCAATGGCAAAGATGATAATGTATACACTGCCGAAAATTTTCTTTGCATCCGGTTTATCCTTAATTGACATAGAGTATGGCCTCCAAGCCATTTGAACTCCTGTTGTCAATAATGTGATAACCGTTGCAAATTTCACTGCGGTACCAAAGAGTCCAGCAGCACCGGGACCGTCAAATCCAGTCAGAATAAGCTTGTTAGATGCTGAAATCAACCAAAATGACAAAGATGCCGGTACTAAAGGAGCCGCATAAATCAATATTTCCTTCATTAACTTCTTATCAAATCTAAAGGTAATAAGATTTTTAAATTGCGGGAGCAAGAATACAATAATGATGCTTGCCGCTGCTATTCTCCCGAACATAATCATATCTACATTCTGTTCCCAATATCTGAGAAACAGATAAGAGAAAAGCGCAACCATACCTAAACGGGCCACAGTAGATATGACAACCCGCCAGGTTAAAAACTCGAATCTAAAGTAGGTCAATACTAAAGTAATTAGCGATTCCAGTAAAAGAACAATAAAAGCGAGCTGCACCGTTTTTTCATATCCCGTAGCTTGTGCGACTAGCAAAGATACTTGCGAACCTATAACGACAGACAGCAAATATAATATAAAAGCAACAGCAAAACGGAATAAGAGAACATTTCTTACATAATCCATTTTCCTGCTCTCATGTTTTTTTTCAAAAAAATAAAAGGCAAGAGCAGAATCCGTTCCGAATATAACCAAGAATGTCATTAAATTGGTTACAGCATCTATATTTTCAAAAACCCCATATTCAGCAGCATCGAGATACCGTGTGTAAACAGAAATCATTAAAAACGCTACCAGCTTAGTCCCAACATTCATTAAAGCATAAAGGAGGGCATCCCCTCCAAAACGCTTGAGTTGCTTTAGCAAGTTACAGCAGCTCCCTCTTATCTACCGGTCTGAGGAATTTTGCAGGGAGTCCTTTGACGACGGTTTCGGCTTCTGTGTCTTTTGTAACTAGAGCGCCGGCTGCGACGAAGGTTTCTTCTGCGACTGTGATGCCTGGCAGTATGATGGAGGCACCGCCTACGCGGGCTCCTTTTTTAACGGTAGCGCCTTTGATTTTGTCAAAGCGCTCTTCTGTGCGTCCCATGAAGTTGTCATTCGTTGTGGTTACGCATGGTGCGATGAAGACAAAGTCTTCAAGCTCTGTATAAGCGGTAATGTATGAGTTCGATTGAATTTTCACACGGCGGCCGATTTTGACGTGGTTTTCAACGGTTACGCCGCGGCCGACGATGCATTCATCTCCGATTACTACATTTTCACGAACACTTGCAAGGTCCGCAACCAGGGTGGAATGGCCGATTTTTGCACCCGCGTAAAGAACTGCGTTGCTTCCGATCGTCACATTGTCGCCTAGTTCAAGCGGCGCCATTGCACTCGTTAGTTTAACTGTGCTTGTTTTCCCCGGAGTTGGCTGCTTGCCGATTACTGCTCCATCGGCAATGCGTACGCCGTCTCCAACAACCGTTCCTGCGTAAATGGTCACGTGGTTTCCAATGGAAACATTTTTCCCAATCAGAACGCCTTCCTCAATCACATTAAAGTGGCCAAGTACAACGGAATCATCCAATTTCACCGAGTTGTTGATTACATTCATCGAACAACGCTCCCTCTTACAGTTTTGTATAGTTAGCAGGCTTGTTCTCTACATGTTTCATCGCATTGCGCGTGTCAAATAGGGAACGGCTGTGTTTTCCGATCATTTCATAATCAAACGTGCTGTGATCTGTTGTCAGAAGAACCAGATCCGATTCTTCAAGCAAGCCTTCCGTCATTGGAACCGTTTCTACTACTCCTCCGCGAAGCTTGAAAGAAGTAACAAATGGATCCACGACTCTTACATCAGCACCCTCTTCAAATAGGGAGTCTAGGATGTGGAGAACTGGAGATTCACGAACATCGTCGATATCTTTTTTGTATGCTACACCAAGAACGGTTATTTTTGCACCGCGCATAGCTTTTCCGTCTCTGTTCAATAGACGCATGCTGCGCTCTACTACGTGCTCAGGCATTGCGTTGTTGATCTCGCCTGCAAGCTCGATTAGACGAGTGTGGTAATTATATTCACGTGCTTTCCAAGTCAGGTAGAATGGATCGATTGGAATACAGTGTCCGCCAAGACCAGGTCCCGGATAGAAAGCCATAAATCCGTAAGGCTTTGTTTTTGCTGCATCAATCACTTCCCATACATCGATGCCCATACGTTCGCAAAGGATCGCCATTTCATTCGCAAGAGCGATATTGATGTGGCGGAACGTGTTTTCAAAGATTTTCTCCATTTCAGCAACAGCCGGACTGGAAACTTCAAATACTTCCCCTTCAAGAACGTGACGGTAAAGGGAAGAAGCCACTTTCGTACAGTTCGCTGTAATTCCGCCAACTACTTTAGGCGTATTTTTCGTTTTGAATTCTTTATTACCCGGATCCACACGCTCTGGAGAATACGCTACGAAAATATCTTCTCCAATTACATAGCCTTTATTTTCAAAAGCCGGGACAACGATTTCTTCTGTTGTTCCAGGGTACGTTGTTGATTCAAGAACAACAAGCATTCCTTTATGTGCAAAATTTGCAATTGCGTTAGAAGAGCTTTCTACATAAGAAGTATCCGGCTGCTGATGGTGGTCAAGCGGTGTTGGAACACAGATTGCCACTGCATCTACATCCTGAATTCTTGAGTAGTCTGTTGTCGCTTCAAGAAGGCCGTTTGCAATGATTTCCTTCAGGTCTTCGTTTACAACGTCGCCGATGTAGTTGTTACCGTCGTTTACCATGTCAACGCGGGATTGCTGTACATCAAAGCCGATTACTTTATAGCCGGCTTTCGCTTTTTCAACCGCAAGCGGAAGTCCTACATAACCTAATCCAACGACACCAATCGTTGCATTTTTTGATTCTATTTTCGAAAGCAACTCATCAATATGAGCTCCCATAGTCGTTCATCTCCTTAGAATATCTCACTCTTATTTCGTTACTGCTGGTTTTGAAAGAAACACTTTTTTGCCTGTTTCGGCAGACTCTAAAATCGCATTGATCAGCTGAATTGGAGCATGTCCGTCAAGACCTGTGACGATTGGGTCGCGGTCTTCCTTAACCGCTGCCGCCATATCCTCAATGATCCACTGATGTCCAGGCTTTCCGAACGGATCCGCTTCAATTTCCTTCATAGCGGATTCACGGTCTTCATCCGTTTCCCCTTCAAAATCCCACGTCTCAATAAAGTTCGCATTGCGTCCGCTGATTTTGGCGCTGCCTGTCTCTCCAAATATCGCCAATGATTCTTCAAGGTTCTTCGGATAAATCGTTGTAGCTGCTTCAATGACTCCAAGAGCTCCAGATTCAAACTCTACCACACTGACAGCCAAGTCTTCGGTTTCGATTTTACGGAAACGTGTAGTCGCCATAGCCTGTACACTTTTCACAGGTCCCATGAACCATAGAAGCAAATCGAGATTATGAATCGCCTGGTTCATCAGAACGCCGCCGTCAAATTTCTTTGTACCGCGCCATGGAGCCTGATCATAATACTCCTGACCGCGGTTCCATCTTACGGTTGCGTTCGCATGGCTGAATTTCCCGAACTTGCCTGCATCCATCTGCTCGCGAAGCTTCCGGATCGCCGGACGGAAACGGTTTGGATGGACAACGGAAAGCTTCACACCGTTTTTCGCTGCCGCTTCCATGATTTTCTCGCTGTCATCATCTTTTAGCGCCATCGGCTTTTCAACGACAATATGCTTCCCGTAAGACGCCACAAGGGACGCAAGCGGCTCATGCAGTCCGGATGGAGTACAGATGTTCACGACATCCAGGCCTTCCTGCTCCTTCAGCATTTGCTCAAGATCGGTATACGTGTTGACTTTGCCTTCGTATTCAGCAAGGCGGTCCGGATTGGTATCACAAACCGCAATCAGGTTAGCCCCGTCTGCATCCTCAATCGCCTGGATGTGTTTTTTCGCAATGAAACCCATTCCTACTACTGCAAAATTAACCATGAATCTCCGCTCTCCTTGCATCACCTATATATTTCGCCAGCATCAGGCCAAGCAATGTTAAGAACAAGCCCAAAATAAAACCGACGATAGCATTAGCTTTTGCGTTGTTGTCTTGTTTTGCTACTTCTTTGCTTTGCATAATAGGTTTTTCAAATTGTAAGATATCATTTTTCATACCCTGAATTGAATCATCGTAGTCAGAGATTAGCTTTTCTTCTTTAGCAATGGCATCAGAAAGGGTAGTCAGCTCTTCGCTATTCAAATTATCAAAGTCCGTTTGCAGCTTGTCAGACATTACTACGTATGACTTCTCAACTGATTTAAGTCGATCCTCATAGGTTGCTAATTTGTTCTCAGTTAAACCTAATCGGGAGTTATATTCATTTTTTAATTCTCCAATATACTCTGCAGATGCTTTGTTCAACAGGTTTTCCACTGAAGCTTTATCCTTGCCCTTTACGGAAAATTCCACCTTGGACTGTCCCAAAACTTCAATCTTAAGCTTTCCACCGTACTTTTCCTGATAAACCGATTCAATCAGCTCCGGATCCGTTAAATAATCTGATTTTAAAGTAGCGGTAAAGAAATTCGCTTTTCCTTCATACCCCTTGCTCACCGCAATGGATAATCCATAAGCAAGAATCGCAGCCACAACGGGAATTCCAACAATGAGCCATTTCTTTTTCCAAAAATACATTAAGTATTCATAAAGATAGTCACGTTTTTCCATGCGTTAACTCCTTGTGAGATAGTAAATGCGGTTAGCCTATACAAACAAACAAGCCCCTTTTACCGGTAGGATTTCCCGGTAAAAGGCGACTTATAGCGTTTTAGTTATAAAATTTTTCGATGCACTCGACTACGTAAGTTTGCTGTTCTTCGGTAAGCTCTGGGAACATTGGAAGGGAAATTGCTTCTCTTGCAGCCTTATCGGACTCAGGGAAGTCTCCTTCTTTGTAGCCAAGCTCTGCGAATACAGGCTGAACATTCAATGGCAGCGGATAGTAGATCATCGTTGCCACGCCTTGCTCTTTCAAGTACGCTTGAAGCTCATCACGGCGCTCAACACGGATTGTGTACTGGTGGAACACGTGATGGCGGTCGCTTACCTCGATTGGTGTAACGACTTTATCCTGAAGCTTGTTCTTAAGAAGTGCTGTGTAGATATCTGCACGTGCACGGCGCTTTTCGCTCCACTCATTTAGATGAGGGAATTTAACGTTCAATACAGCAGCCTGCATTTCATCAAGACGGCTGTTATATCCCAGCACGTGGTGGTAATATTTCGGCTTGCTTCCGTGAACGCGGATGACGCTCATTTTTTCAGCAAGGTCCTCATGCTTCGTCACGATCATACCCGCATCCCCGTAAGCACCAAGGTTTTTCGTCGGGAAGAAGCTGTATGTAGCCGTATGGCCATACTCCCCTGTGTGCTTTCCTTTATAAGTGGCACCGATCGCCTGAGCTGCATCTTCTACAACAAAAATGCCGTGCTTGTCCGCAATTTCCATAATGCGGTCCATTTCAGCCATTTGTCCGTATAGGTGAACAGGGATAATCGCTTTTGTTTTAGGAGTGATTTTCTCTTCAATCAGCTCCGGGTTAATATTGAATGTTACCGGATCAATATCAACGAATACAGGAGTTGCTCCGCAGCGGGCAATGGCTCCAGCTGTTGCGAAGAACGTAAACGGAGTCGTGATGACTTCATCACCAGCCGTTACGCCGCATGCCTGCAAAGAAATATGTATAGCGTCACTGCCGTTGGCTACGCCTACTGCATATGGTACGTTACTGAATTCAGCTACGTCAGTCTCCAATTTTTTCACATTGCTTCCCAGGATAAAACGTGTAGATGTCATCACGTCATCCAGTGCTTTCAGCATTTCGTCCCGCAAATTGGAATATTGTTCGGAAAGATCTAACATAGGCACTTTCATACAGTATCTTCTCCTTAGCATCATCTAATTTTCAGTACCGGCTATCGCTGCTTTAATACCAGCAATCAGGGCGGTCTGTTTTTTTTCATACTTTCTCATTTTAGCATAATGGGGCAGGTTTTTGTCAGAGAGAGGCGAACGTCATACAATTGTTAAAGCTGTATTATGTTTAACATGACCTTGTTTCATTCTGCTTACTCCTGTCACGCATTTTTGCCGGCAGAAACGACCTTTTTCTCCCTTTGTCAAATAGATAAATTTCCACCTAGTACACAATATCACATGTGCCTTGAAATTAAAACAGTTCATAGCAGGGTTGAGAACCTTTCCAATGCATTTTTTTCAAATAAAACCAAAGAATTTCAGGGATTATGTTATAATGTGCATGTTTAATAGGAAGAGAATCGATAAACTGCAAAAAAATGCAGGAGAAAAATCGACCCTCAGACAACACAGTCTGAAAGGAAACTTCAAAGTGGGAGCGCGTCTAAGATGTCAATTATTTATGAAAAGTACATGGAGCTCAGATCAAAAAATCAAATAAAGAAGCTTCATAAGATAGTAGAAAAAATCAATGCCCTGGAAGATACGTACAAAGGATTGACCGATGATCAGCTGCGTATGAAAACCTCCGCCCTCAAAGAATCCCTCCAAAACGGAAAATCGATGGAAGATATCCGTCCCCATGCATTTGCTTTGGTTAGAGAAGCGGCTAAACGCACAATTAAACAGCGCCACTATGACGTTCAGCTAATCGGCGGACTCGTGCTATCCGAAGGAAACATCTCACAAATGCAGACAGGTGAAGGGAAAACCCTAGTCGCCTCTCTTCCAAGCTTTCTTTTCGCTCTTCATGGAAAAGGTGTTCACGTCATTACTTCAAACGAATACCTTGCGAAGCGCGACTTTGAACTAATTGGACAAATCCACCGATTTCTCGGTCTTGAAGTGGGCTTAAACCTGTCCGAAATGGATACAGAAGAAAAGAAGCAGGCCTACCAGTGTGATATTACGTACGGAACAGGAAATGAATTCGGATTCGATTACCTGCGTGATCACATGGTCAATCAGCCTTCCGAAAAAGTTCAAAGAGGACAAGCTTTTGCCATTCTCGATGAGATTGACAGCATTTTGATTGATGAAGCAAGAACACCACTCATCATCGCGAACAAATCCGGTGCTTCTATCGAGCTTTTTGAAATTACTTCCATGATCGTCAAGTCCTTCAAAAAAGGCGAAGAAATTGAAGTTGACCTCCCTTCCCGCCAGGTTCATTTAACGGAGAAAGGGATTGAACGCATTGAAAAGACGTTTGGAGTCGATAACCTTTATTCATCCGATCATCAGGTTCTCTTCCATTATATAAATCAGTCCCTCCAGGCTGAATTTATCCTTCGCCGCGATGTAGATTACATCGTGAAGGAAGGAAAAATTGAGCTGGTTGATGCCTTCACCGGACGTGTAATGGACGGCCGAAACTTGAGCCACGGGCTTCATCAGGCAATTGAAGCAAAAGAAGGTCTTGAAATTAATGAAGAAAATGTCACTCAGGCAACGGTTACCGTTCAGAACTATTTCAGAATGTATTCCATTCTTTCCGGAATGACCGGAAGTGCGATTCCTGCCCAAAAAGAGTTTATGGATATCTACTATCTGGATGTTGTTGAAATCCCAACCAACCGTCCAAAACGCCGTAAAGACGAGCCTGATCTTATCTATCAGACACTGAACCAAAAATATAAACGGATTGCTGATGAAGTGAAACACATAAGTGAGACAGGTCGGCCTGTGCTTATTGGAACAACCTCCATTCACCAGTCTGAGATGCTTTCCGCCTATCTAAAGAAGGCAAATGTCACTCACCAGCTGCTTAATGCCAAAACAGAAGAACAGGAAGCCAAACTGATTGCTATGGCTGGACAGCAAGGCCAGGTAACCATATCCACGAACATGGCTGGCCGGGGAACAGATATCCTGCTCGGTGAGGGAGTTGCCAAGCTCGGCGGACTCCACATTATTGGTACGGAACGACATGAAAGCGAGCGTGTGGATATGCAGCTCCGCGGACGTGCAGGCCGTCAGGGTGATCCAGGTTCCTCTCAGTTTATTGTGTCACTCGAGGATGACCTCTTGAATCAATACGATGATGAAGAACTGGAAAAGTGGCTTAAAAAGATGAAGGCCGATGAAACCGGTCTAGTCATAAGCCCTGATCCACGCAAGTTTATGGATAAAGTACAGGAAACCATTGAAAATCAGCATTTCTCAGGACGCGTTCATTTGCTGAAGCTTGAAGACCACCTCGATCAGCAGCGAAAGGCGATTTACGGGATTCGGAACACCCTGCTTGACAGTGAGGAGCTTTCCTCCTCCCTAATCGAGCAGTTCAGAACCGTTTACCAGGAGACACTGGATGAGCTGTGCCCTCCTAATAAAACACCAGAGGAGTGGGATACCCCTGCCCTTTACATGAAGCTTCAATCCCTCTTCCCTCTCTCCACTGATGCCGCCTCACTGGCAGGAAGAGAACGTGAAGACATCGAGGACATGCTTGAAAAAGATGTAAATGCGTATCTATTAGGACTAAGCAAAGTAGATGAAGACGAAAGCATTGCCCAGCAAGCAAGAAGCTTTTCCCTTTCCCTGCTCGATCAGGCATGGATTGCCCATCTTGATGTCATGGATGAGCTGAAGGAAGGCATCCACCTCCGCTCGTATGGACAAGAGGATCCGTATCGCCTGTTCCAGCTTGAGTCTCACCATTCCTTTGAGGAAATGCTGAAGGAATACCGCCATGCTTTATTTGCAAAAATCCAATTCATCCTGCCTAACACTCAGGAAATGGAGGGAATTCAATCATGACAACCAGCACAGCGGACCAAACCGCCCTTTCCTTCCACCCTTCCTGGGAGGTAAGCAAGCAGGAGGTTTATGTTTATCAATATCACCTTCTTCAGCTCGACCCGCTTGAAGAGAGCCAGCTCTCTATCTCAGGTCTAAAGCTTGAAGCATACGATGACTTCTTTTCTATTACTTCTTTTATAAGAAGCACAGTCAGCAAACCTCTTCAATTCGAAATGCTGCAGCTCCTTCTATTGGATGAAAATCAGGAAGTCGTTGCCCGCGAGACATTTGATATGGAGCATTTTGGAGAACTCCCTCCAAACACAGCGCGTCCATGGAGATTCCTTTTCGGCATGGACACCCTGCTGGAAGGAAAAGAAATCCCGGCCGGCAGCTGGACGATTGCGTTCGAGCTGAAAAAGAAAAACGAACACGTCCTTGACCTTGATCCATCCTGGAAAGAAGGGCTCACACCTGAGCAGACAAAGCACCTTGAACAAATGGTGCTGGACTTGCCGCCGATGGGAGCGAACGAACTGAACATGATGGGACTCGAGGCCGCCCTCAGTCCGGCAGGCGATTTAAAAATATCCCTGCTGATCCGGAACGGCAGCCTGAATAACGTAAAACTCGAGCAAATCCCTCTAACCGTTGAAGATGCTGCCGGCGACATCGTAGCAAACGGTCTGTTTAAAACCGAAGGCCTCGAAGTTAAAGGCAACACAAGCAAGCCTTGGAGCTTTGTTTTCCCGAAAGATATTATTAGAAAAGAAAATCCCGATTTCTCCAGCTGGCGCGTTTACCCGCCGCAGGGGTGAGAATTGGTCTGGCAGCAGGAATCCTTTTGAAGGGTTCCTGTTTTTTTGTTGTGGGTGCTGGGATTTGGTTTGCTGAGTGGAGGGTATATTCTATTTCGTTTACAAGGTGTGCAGTTGCACTGACCCTCCATACTTTAAAGCAACGGGGGCCAGAGGTTAAAACCTGCAATCTTTTGCGGGACAAGGGCTTAGCAGGAACAGGGACGGAGGTTTAGTTCTTTAGCATAGTGGGGGTCAGTGCATTACACTGACCCCCATTGCACTAAAGGAGCGGGGGATGGAGGACAAAGCCGCCGTACCCTTGATATAAGCGAGCCACCGGAATGCGGGGACGGAGATTTAATGCTTTAGCGGGGCGGGGGTCAGTGCATACCCCAAATGTAAAACAAAAACCCCAAAGCCCATCTCAGGCTCTGGAGTTTCAAAAATTAAGACGCTTTCCGTCTCTGTCTCATGCTGTAATCGCGCACCCAAATCGGGATTCTCATCATAAGGCTGATAAGAAGGACGATGAGGACGAGGACAGCGGCGGATTTGTCTGCAATTTGGGCAGCATCTTCCACCAGTGCTTCGGACTGTACGTACCATAGGTGGACAGGCAGCGTTCCCCCTTGTGAGAGCGGATTGAAGTCCCACATGACACCTGATGTACCGGTTCCTCCAGCAAGCAGGATAACAGCGGATTCTCCGAAAGCACGGCAGGCGGCTAAACTGACTCCTGTTAAGATCCCTGAAAGAGCAGCAGGAATGACCACTTTTACAATGGTAGTAGATTTCGTTGCACCCATGGCGAGAGATGCTTCACGCAGCTCCGCAGGGACAGAGGTAATAGACTCTTCTGTTACCCTTGTGATAACAGGAAGGTTTAAAAGGGATAGCGCAATTCCCGCTCCTAAAATCGTTAGACCGATGTCAAAGATATCAACGAAGAGCACATATCCAAAAAGGCCGAAAACAATGGATGGAACGGAGGCTAAGCTTTCAACACATGTTCGAATAAATTCGGTCACTCGATTGGCAGGTGCATATTCAGCAAGATAAATTCCGGCTCCGACTCCGATCGGCAAGGAAATAACCATTGCGATGATCAGTACGTAAATGGAGTTGAACAGGAAGGGTCCGACTCCTCCCCCAGCCAAAATCTCATCCGGCAAGTTCACTAGGAAATCCGGTCTTAAAATCGGAAGACCCTTTGCTAAAATGGTGTAAAGCAGCCACGCGATTGTTAGGACAATGACACCCGCTACTCCCCAAAGAATACCGGTCAGAACGCTGTCCATCATGTATCGGGACTTTTTCTTCGGAAACTGAATTCTTTCCTTCGTCATGGTTAAGCCCCCTTCGTTCTGATTCTGCGGATAACCAGAATCATGATAGTTGAAATGATCAGCAGCAGGAAGGCCATCATATAAAGGGCGTTGTTCCAGGCAGAACCAAATTCGACATCAATAATTTGGTTGACAATCGTTGTCGTTAATACGGCAGTTGGCGTGTACAAATCCGTCGGAAGCTGTGCCGTATTTCCGATAACCATAACAACCGCCATCGTCTCTCCGATGGCTCTTGCCATTCCAAGAATAATCGCCGTCAGAATGCCCGGGCTTGCTGCAGGCAGGATTACGCGGAATATGGTTTGCAGTCGCGTGCTGCCCATCGCATAACTCGCTTCTCTTAGTTCGGTCGGAACCGCGGCAATCGCATCATCACTGATTCGAGTAATTGTCGGAAGTACCATTAAAGTAAGAACAATGGCAGCTGCAAGAAGACCATCTCCGACTAACGCACCTGTTGCACTTCGGATGAAGGGTACAAGGATCGTCAACCCAAGATATCCATAAACGATTGACGGAATTCCGACAAGCAAATCAAGCAGGGGGCGGAGTATTCTTTTAAGCCAGTCCGGCGCCACTTCTACTGTAAAGATTGCTAATGCCAGAGAGATAGGTGCTGCAAATACAAGGGTTAATGCAGTTAAAGACAATGTGCCGAGAATGAAAACTGCGGCTCCGTATTTCTCTGCGTAAGGATCCCATGTAAAAGAAAAGAAAAACTCCATCGGAGACACGTCATTAAATACCTGCAGACCTGTTTTTCCAATGAATAAAATGATTGAGAATAGAACAACACCGAGTAACAGTGCGCTGCCCAATGTATAAACGTAGAACGCTCTGTTTTTAGCATAACTTGATTTTTTAATAACGGCCTTTTCGCTAATTTCCGCAGGCGGCGTCATGATATCCTGTTCGATCTTCGCCATTTTGGTGATCCTCCATGATTATGCAAAGCCAGCCCTAATAGAGCTGGCTTCTACTATTTGAAAGGGAGATAAAGAGTTTTTCAGCTGGAATAGCTGACGGACATAAGCGCATGAAATCCGCACACCACTGCAGACTTCATGCAAGTCCTGTAAAGCAATGAGTGAATCCTCGAACCTTATCAGCAGATATTAGAATCCTCTGTAAGGAAGGAATTTAAGCTTTTTCAAAGAACCATTTTGGAATTTAGAGCTTTGAATATAAGAAATGAACGCAGCGTTAGCACCTTTAGCAGGTCCTTTAGTCAAGAAGTAGCCTACACCGTAAACTGGGTACTTTTTGCTTTTTACGTTAGTTGTTGTTGCAGCTACGCCGTTGTAAGAAAGAGCTTTAATGCTTCCTTTTACGTAAGCAAGGTCAACATAACCGATTGCATTAGGGTTGGATCCAACAGCAGTAGTCATTTCTCCGCTTTTACCAACCTCTTTGTAGTTTCCTTTTGTCATGAAGCTTTTGCCTTTAAGAGCTTTTGCCTGATAGTTTACACGAGTACCAGAACCTGTTTTGCGGTTTACAACAACGATTGCTGCATCCTTACCGCCAACTTGCTTCCAGTTTGTGATTTTTCCAGAGAAAATGCCTTGAAGCTGAGAAGTAGAAAGATTTTTAACTTTGTTAGATGTATGAACAATTGTAGCAAATGGGATTACCGCTACTTTGTAAGCAGTCAAGCCTTTGAATGCGTTGAATCCAGGAACAGCTTTCGTTGCGTCCCAGTCACAGGCACCGATTGTTGCGCTTCCTTTAGATACAGACTGAGGACCTGCAATAGAAGAAGAACCGGATACAGATACAGATACTTTTGGATTTGATTTTTTGAATTCTTTTGCACCTTGGGAAGTAAGGGGAAGAAGAGCTGTTGAACCAGCTACAACTACCTTTCCAGTTGCAGATGCAGCATTTGCTGATGTTGCGCCAAAAGTAAAACCTACAGATACAACTGCCGCTAAAGTAAGGGTGGATACACGTTTCATTAAATTCATTTGATTCATCTCCTGATTAAATTATTTTGTTACGATTTTAAAGCTTCCGTCTTTCCAAACAACCAGTCTTTCACCGTAAAGTCCTGGAGCTGTTGCAGCAACCTGTCCATCTTTAGATACCGCAAAAGAAGTGATTTCCAAAGGAGTAGACGCAATCTTCGTCAATTTCATGTCTGAAGGATTCACTTCATAGATAACAGACATGTTATTCTCTGAAGTTAAAATCATTAGCTTGCCTTCTTGAGTTACCGTTACAAATAAAATGTCTTTGTCTTTTACAAGCTGGCTGACTGTATTGTCAGCACGAACCATTGTCAGCACAGGCAGATCTTCAGAGTCTGGCATTGCGCTAAGGTAAACGATGCTTCCGTCTTTCAGGAATGCAGGGTATACTTTGTTATCTTTTGTTGTAGTGACTGCAGCTGCTGCAGGTGTTTTAGCCGTTAAATCAATCGTGTAAAACTGCGGCTCTGTGCCTTCTGTCAGGATATCCGTTACATCGGTTCCGCCATCGCCAGTATCCGTTGTTTTCGTTTCAGCTTCTTTACTTACTACATATAGAAGCTTTGATCCGTCCGCAGAAAGTCTAAGATCTGTTTTATAGATTTTAGTATCGGATGGAATTTCTTTTAGTGCTCCCGTCGCAATATCTACTGAAAATACTTTGTCGTTCTTTTCACCTTTAATGAAGTAAGCTTTTTTGCCGTCCTGTGCCCAAACGAAATCTACTTTAATGTCATCGTCTAAGCTAACGTATCTGGACGTGCCAGTTGTAAGATCAATCAGCGTGATGATGCCTGTTTCGTCAGAGTGGATTGCATACATTCCGTCTGGAGAAACCACCACATCTGTAGCGTTGATTGTACTCATTACTTTTCGTGTGTTCACGTCCATAATGTATGTGCGGGATGCATTTTCGTCTTCATTTGTAACCATCACTTGGGAACCAGCCCATGCCGGGTTATAAGTGTCACCGGAAACAAGCTTCGAAGTGAAAAGCATGTAGCTTCCATTTTCCGCTTTTTCCATTTGACCGCCGAGTGCTTTGACCATATCCATCAAATCGGCGTAAATCACACCTTTAACCGATACTGGATACACGGACAAATTGACAGTTTCTCCATTAGCTGTTATACTATTTTGGTGAATTTTAAATGTAGCAGTTTGTGAGCCTTTTTGAAGCGTCACAGCTGTACCCTTCACCGTAACCTTTGCAGAGTAAGCCTTTGCGATGTCTTGTACGGAGTACAGGTACTTACCATTTACACGCAAAGTTTTAGCTGAGTGAAGCTTGCCCTCTACATTCATCTTGGATGTGGATGTTTTAAACATTCCTTTTTCGGATATTAATAGATTAGCGTCTATTAATAGATCTCCGCCTAGCGCATGGACGAAATTCTTCGCTGCCATGAAGAGTGTCTTTCCTGCCATCGCAGGCGGATTTTCTAGCTTAACCTTTTTGCCATTAACGATTGCCTGGCTGGAACCAGATTTCACTTTAATGGTTTTCATGTCTTTCCCGCTGCCTTTGGAAACGACATAATATTGTGACTTCTTGTCATACATAACTTTTGCCGATAGAGCTTTTGCAAGGTCGCTTACAGAATGAAGCTTTGTTTTGCCTATGACTGCCGCATGAACAACTTTTTGCTTGCCGTTTACATATACAGACTCTTTCATCGTTTGCTGTACTGCACTTGCTGCCTGAGCTTCATTTATTGCTACAGGGGAAAATGCACTGCCTGCAAGAACGGCAGAAGCAATCACTAGGCTAGTAAATTCGCGTCTCATCCATTTTACCTCCAATTTTTTTGTTACTTTTGGCTGAATTGGGTCCCTCCTAATACTTGGTCACCTCCTCATTTTTTACCAACTACTACATAACAAGAGTAATTATATTCCCGTTTTGTTAAGGAAGTTTAATTCTATCTTTAAGATTGTAAATTTGTGGTGAATTTGATGTAAAAAATTGACGAATTGTTGTCAAATTTGTAACAATTCACTCTTTTTCTGATCGTGTCTATATACCTATAAAAAAAGACCGCCTTTTTCGGCGGTCTTTTTAGTCGATGAACATCTGGGTCCAATATTTCTCTTTATAACCGGTCCCAATCTGTGCGAATTCTTTTTTCAGGATATTGGCGCGGTGTCCTGGACTATTCATCCAGCCTTTCACCACATCATGAGCTCCTGTATATCCTTTGGCAATGTTTTCACCGGCATATCCATAGTTGACTCCAAACTTCTGCATCATATCAAATGGAGATCCATAGGTCGGGGAAGTATGGTTAAAATAATTTTTACTGTACATATCTTCGGATTTTTTTCTCGCTACACCTGATAGCTTCATATTCAAAGTATATATGGAAAGTTTATTCTTTACCCGTTCAAAATTGGTGAGCAGAAAAACTTCGTATTCAAGCTGGCTGATCCCCCGGCTTTTCGCATCAACCTTTACATATGTTTTTTTCTTGAGGCTTGATTCTGCTGCACGGAGATAGTTCCCTGCTACAGCAGGAATTGCTTCGTACTTTCCAGCCGCTTTAATGGCAGCTGCCCGCTCTGAGAGCCTCGATAGCTTGGCTATATCCGTACTTCCGCTTGCACCCCTTGTCAAATTGAGCCCAATTTTATAAATCAGCCGGTATTCGGAAATCTCGTAAATTACGCGTTCCTTCGCAATTTTTGCCGGCCTTATGTATTGCTTCAGTAAATTCTCTCTTGTACGTTGACCGGACACTCTGCCGATTGCTTTTTCAGCTTCGGCTATTTGAGCTGAATAGCTATCATAGGCGTCATTCATCAGATAAAGATCGCCGCTTTTTATGATTTCTTGAAAATAAGCCGTTTCGACCTTCAGCTTTTCACCCTCCTGCTTCGCAGAAGACAAAGAGTCAGCAGCCAGTCCCGTTTGGGGCATGGTGAAAAGGACAGCTGTAAAAAAAATAAATAAGAACGTTTTTGTGTATTTCATGCCTTTCCCTCCAATTCTATCAGTCTATTCATTATACCATCTCAAGAAATTGCCGGTCGTTTGCATTTTTTTACATTGTCATCAAAGCATTATTGCCTTTAGAATAATACGAGATCTTTTTGGCAAAATAACAACTAGCAGGTGATGATATGACAAAAAGAAGAATTCTGTATTTTGATTGGCTGCGTGTTCTGGCAACAATAAGCGTCGTTGTTCTTCATGCAGCAGCTCCATTGCTTTATGAGTATGATAAAATCCCTGATTATGAATGGTGGACCGGACATATATATGATTCCGTTACCCGCTGGTGTGTGCCGATCTTCTTCATGATGAGCGGAGCGCTCATGCTGAATCCTGCAAAGAAAGAGCCGGCGAACCTTTTTTTCAGGAAACGGGCTTCTAAAGTATTAATTCCTTTTGCCGCTTGGACTGTTTTTTATTTGCTCATTCAAATGAAAACGGGAGACATTGAAAGGACCCCAGCTGCTGCCGTAAAAGCCATTCTTTCCGATACGGTTTATTATCATCTGTGGTTTTTATATGTGATTATCGGATTGTATCTCATTACCCCAATCCTGAGAGTTTATATTTCCAACGCTTCAAGGAGGAATATCGAATTTTTCCTAGCCCTGTGGTTTGTTTGTACAGCTGGTTTCAGTCTGATCAGCAAATTTTTCGAAGTGAAAATGGGATTTGAAGCCTTCCCGGCAAGCGGATACATAGGCTATTTCGTATTAGGCTACTATTTTTACCATTACAGCTTTAGCAAGGCGGCTAAGAACATCTATTATGTGATTGGAATTGCCGGTGTGTGCACAACACTCCTGGTCACTCTGTTTTTAACAAAAGAGAACAACGGAACATTTGACGGGTTCTTCTATCACTACTTAAATATATCGACAATCTTTATGTCTGGTGCTTTCTTTATGTTTTTCAAAGATCTGCAGGAGAAGACAAACCCATCCAGCGGCTCTTACAAGTGGCTCAGCCCCATCAATAAGGCCAGTATGGGGATTTACTTGATCCATCCCTTTGTCTTCCTGCTGCTGGAGAAATTCCTGGGGTTAAACGCCTTTACATTTAACCCTCTATACGGGATTCCGCTCATGGCATTTCTGGCGATTTCCATTAGTTTTGTGATCACGAGGATTTTGCAGCGTGTGCCGGTTGTGAGGAGTATTGTTCCAAGCTAAAACGATAAGGGTAACCTCCATAGAGAGGTTACCCTTATTCATTAATTGCCCCCAAATACAGGCGAATAGGAAGTTCCGGTTTTTTTCACATAATACCCGCCGCCAATATCATAGCGGTCGTTTTTAATTTCGTGTACCCTGTAGCCGGTATTTGCAGGAAGGGTTTTTAACACTGTGCCGTTTGAACGGTACATGGTAAGAGGCTTAGCACTCTCCACATATCCAAGGAAAAGCTTGTAGCCATCCTTTTTGTACTTTACCTCTCCATTTTCCATTACAATCGTTAGCAGCTTGTCTTCAGAGGCATAGCCCGCAACTTTGTTTCTGCTATCCACTGCAACCGCCATCACGAGTTTTGTTTCTGCTGGGTCGTGTTTCACATACACTCCGCCGCCTACGTTATACGAGCCGTTATTTGTGCCGTATACCCTTAGGGCAGCACCTTTCGCATACGTTTTAAACGGCTGCTCCTTGCCGCTGACTAATTTATAGGAGCTCACATTTTTCAAAAGCTTGATCCTTCCGTATCCTTCTTTTCTATTCGGGTTGATCGATAGGGGATTTGCTGTTTCAATTCTGAGCGGTTTCAGGTTGGACGAAGCCATATAGCCTGTTTTGCCATTTACTTTTACATAATAGTAGCCAAACAAATTATTCCGGTTATCGTCTTCAAATAACTCATCACTTAAAATTTCTACCGTAGCATTCGGACCAATCTCAGCTAATTTAGGCATCTTCGTATTCGGTTCCTTGCGCAAATTGTTGATTGGCTCTTTCGTAATGACCTTATCTCCCTTATTTAAGTCACCTGCAGATGCTGTATATCCGTAAGCCCATTGCATAGGAGCATTACCAGGCTTCCAGTTTGGATCATAGTTCTTTACTGGGAATGGGGTTGTAACCGTATTACCAAATTGGCTCATGTTTTTATAAACTAATTCCTGATACGTAGATCCTGGATGTTGTGTCGGATCGTTTTTACCGGAATTCCCATTATAGTTCCGCACAGCAAAATACCAATGCTCAAGAATATAAGGAGATTGATTTTCAATAACAGGATTCGTTTTAATAGTATATTTCTCTTTCAGAATGCTGACGCCTTGATCAATATTATACGCAGCATCTGTTTTCAGGCGTTCCCGATCAATTTCAGGATGATCCCCGGGACTGAGGGTTACTTGCATAATACCGATTCCGCCATCCGATGTAACCAGCGGTGCTCCGTTTTTACATTGATACAAGCCTCCGCTTTCCTTAGAGGCAATTCCTTTAACGATTTCAACAGGTACATCATATTTTTTAGCTGCATCAGCTAACATATTTTTCATCTCAATGACCGAAGGCTCGCTGCATGAACCAGTTTCAGCCTGTACTCCTGCCGGTGTCCATAATAAAGATGCGGCTAGTACAGCTCCTGTTAATAATTTCACTATTTTTACCCCCTAAAGTTTCTTCTATCATTCTATCATGTAATAATTACCAATAATAGCAAAAAAATAAAAGCAGATGCTCATTGCAGCATCTGCTTTTCAGTAGAATTATAGGTTTAATTTCGCTTTAAGCGCCAGCTTGCGCTCTTTTAAATCGGCATTGATTTTAGAAAGACTGTGGTATCCGCCTGCATGCAGAGCGTTCCCGTCTGCTTTAATTTTAGAAGCACGCGTTTCCAGTCTTGATAGAGTTTCAAAATGTTCAATCGCCGTTTTTACAGATCCCTTAGCAATGAGGCTGTCAATATCATTCATGAGACGATACATGGATACCTCATATTTTGTTGTTTCACGGGCAATTTTCGCTTGGGTAACAAAGCGGTCATTGAACACTTTGCGGTTAGATGCACCGTACATTTTTCCAATTACACTTTCCGTTTTGCCAATTTTGTAGGAAAGCTCATCGTATAGCTTGTTCGTTTCAGCATCCAAACGCTGTCCGCTAATTAGTTTGGACGTGAGTTCATTTGTTTCTTTTTCAAGATCCATGCCCGTTTTTACAGCATCAATCACTCTTGCAGAACGATTCATGTATTCTGTAAAACTAGCATCCTTGCTTTTTGCCTTCAACCTATTGTATTCCCCGATTAAAGAAGAATCCAAACCGTTAATTTTATCGGCAGTCGAGTATTTGGACTGTAAATTGCTAGCTAGCTCTTTTGCAGATTGTGTATAGTTCTCAGTCGCAGCAGCTAGTACAGTTCCTAGCGTAGAATGTCTTTTTGCGCTAACGTATGCATTGCGCCAGTAGCTCTCTCCAAGTGAACTTGTCGTTACACCTTTTGAAGAGGATGCGTGAATGAATTGGTTGCCTCCAATATAAATCCCTACGTGGGAAACGGAAGGCTTGCTCATCGTTCTGAAAAATACGAGATCTCCAGGCTGTTTACTGGATACACTCTCCATACTGCTTGAATTGTACATTCCATCAGCCGTACGGGGTACGGATAATCCTGCTTTATTAAATACATAGCCTACAAACCCTGAGCAGTCAAAGCCGGATGGAGTGGTTCCTCCCCATTTGTACGGTACTCCTATGTATTGCTTGCTTATATTTATGATATTAGTTTCGAATGAAGTAGATGCAGCTTTCGCATCGTTGGCTGGCAGATACGAACTGAATAATAGAGATGTTGCTAATCCAAGAGCAATAATCGGTTTCTTCATGTTCTTCCTCCTTTGGCACAAGATTAGTATACATGACGGATGAAGGAAGTAGTATAACAGTTCTATTACATAATTCCGTAATGTTACAATAACATTACAATAAAGTGATTTTACGATTAATTATGTCACGTTTCAGCAAATTTTTTTGTCAAAACCCGGTTAAATAGGTGCTTTTAGAACCTAGTACTAAACGAGTCTCATACAAAAAGAGAAGGTCAAAAGACCCCCTCTTTTCATTATCTATCTAAGCTCATTTTCAATTTGTTTCAGTGTTGTTTCAAATCCCGGCAAATCCGGATATTTTCCTGGATACAATTGGTTTCCAGCTTTTTTTACAGCTGCTGATCTTTCAGTCAATCGGTCATAAAGATTAAACTTCTCTTGCAAAATGACCGGATCGGTTCCTTTTGCTTTCAATTCTTTAATTTCTGCTAGAAGACGGTAGCGTGATATTTCATAGATCACCGTTTCCTTGGCGATTTTTGCAGGAACAAGATATTTTTGTCCAAACAAGCTTCTTTCACTGCCGCCATATACTTTACCAATGGAAGCTTCTTCTTTTTTCAGCTGCCTGGAAAGCTCATCATAAGCGGCTCCAGTTTCATCATTCAGTGTTCCGTTTGCAGCAAATGACTGCAGCTCACTGCGCTCTTTATTTAGAAGATCCCCTGCTTTTACAGCATCAATAAAGTAGGCAGCCTGCAGCCGAATCTGTTTAGCATTCCTTACATTTTTCATGGCATTTTCTTTATAATAGGCAGGCAAATTAGAGGCGATGCCCTCTGCTCTTTTCACTTCATAATCGGACTGATCATACAGTTTTTTCATAGAAGCCGATATGTATAAGTTTGCTTGTGACTTTATGTTCGCTGTGTAATGCGGCTTTAATTTAAAACTTGACTGCAGATAGCTGTTTACTTGCGAAACCTGCTGATCATACGTTGAACCAACCCGCTGCTGGTACAGCTTATAGCCCTCTTTCGCAGCGTAGAGCCCTACATCTTTGTTTTCCTCCCATACCTTGCTGAAATTTTTCAGCGGAACACTCGTATCTCCTACAAATGGAGAGATTTCAAGCGTGAAAGCAGGGCGCTTGTATGTCTGCAGGAACCAGTCTGTAAATCCTCCTCCAGACGGGTTAGGTCCAGGATATACGAGCCGGTATCCAGTCATTCTTCCAAGCTGCTTCGCGTAGTTCAAATCGCGCGTATAGCGGGCACCGGTCTGGTAAAAATTCCAGAACAGGATTTCTCCGCTTGAATGATAGCTTAGCGACATTTCAGGGTCAATGTCCTTCATAAACCCCAGGACCACTTTGGTTTCAGCAGTCGATGCCGGGCTGTAGCCTTTAAAGTTTTCTGAAGCGGGCTTGCCCGGGCTGCAGCAGATCGACGACCATTTTGCATCATATTGACGGTTCAGGTCGACCCCTTTTGCGTTTGCTTTCCAGTGTTTAAAATCCGCGCTTCCTCCATTCATCTTTAACGCAGATGACTGACTGGAGGCCGGAAGTGATTTCACGCCATATTGCTGAAGTGAAACTCCGTCAGGATTCACCATGGGCATAAACCAAATCGTAGTTTGGTCTAAAATTGACTTAGCTGATAGGCCATTGATTGTTGAGTTACTGTAATAGGCTTTTGCATATTGATCAATCATCTTCATATTGAGACTGGTAGTCATCCACTCTCTCGCATGGTGTGAACCGTTTACAAAAACCTGCGCAGGGCCTTTCCCGATCGAGACAGCGTAAAGATCACGTCCATATTCCGATTTTCCAACTGATTTGTAGCTCACTAAGTGAGGATATGTAGCAGCAAGCGCTTGTAAATCCTTTTTCATTACATCATACGTATAGACCTGATTAGCATTGACAGAGAACGGGGCAGCAGAGGCTTTCTCTTCTGTGCCAGTGAAGCTTTTTGTGCCAGTGAAGCTTATGCAAAAAACAAAGGCGGCAATTATCCAAATTAATTTTCTCACTCTCTCGTTCCTTTCCGCTTTTTCTATCTCTCTAACAATCTACCATGAAACGGAGTCATTTCCAGACTTGACTTCAAAGGGCCGACCGTGTATTTAGCGGAGGAAAAAAAGAACCCGGGAACAGGGCTCCCGGGTTTTCATTAGTTTTTATTATAAATCATAGATTGCTTATTGTATTCTAGATAAAAACCATTTCCTATATCTAATTTATTACCATCGACATTCAGAATTTCATATTCCTCTCCCGCCTGCAGCTTCATGACAGGAAGAGCTTCCCCATATTGGAACATCATCGAGTCTGATGTAAGTTCGACAGTTCCTACATAGTAGGACACATCACTTGTTTTTTGAACTTTGTAGCCATTTCCTACATCGTAATATAGACCGTCATAGCTATAAACCCGAATTTCCTCACCAGGCTTAATCATCCTGAACAATTCTCCGTCCGGTTTCATAATCGGTGCTTCTGTAAGAGTTAATACTCTTCCCACATAGGTGGAAATTTTATGCGGCTCGTTGTAGAAGTAATGGTCATTTCCTACGTGATAGTAGTTTTTATAGGTTCCATACACACGGTAGAAAGCTTTACCAGGCAGCTGTTTAACCGGCACCATGGTATTTCCTTCTTTTTTGTACAGCAGCAGCGGCTGTTTAGAAAACACTCGTGCAACCGGGAATGGTGAATCGGATGTTAAGACATTTGGTATCTTAATTTCACCCGGTTTTAACACATGCTCTTCTGTTAAATCATTTGGATTCAGCCTCCAGAGATTGGAGCGGAGATTATAATACAGATTCCCTTTATTATCTTTTGCCAAGTCGAACACATCACGTGTATCGTAGCTTGTAATTTCCAGTGTATTTGTATCAACCTTAAACAGCATTCCCTGGAAGGTTCCGTACAGATCTCCGGAAGGATCCTGCATCAAGCTCTCTGTCTTGTACATTCCCTGGATTTGGTTAGGTGTGATGGGATAAAGATTCGGCATCCCTTTGACTGGATCATAAACGAGAAGCTTGTTATCCACAATGCCCCACAGTCTTCCGTCTGCAGTCATGGTCAAAGCAGAAATCTTAATCGCATACCCGCCGGGAAGTTCGATTTCTTTTTTAGCATAATTCGAGCTGTTTGTATCAATCGCAAACAATTTGGCTGTCTCTTTTGAGAGATTTCCGCTGCCGTCATAAGCACTCGTTCCAAGGTACAAGGTTTGGGATTGATTGTTATAAACCATGGCCGATGCACTTTGCTCGTATGGAAGGGATTCCTGATGAACAATTTGCTGCTGATTTAAGTCATACGATAGGAACATACCGGACTTCTGCCCGCGTTTTGGAACCGTTCCCGTATAGAGTCTGTTTCTTTCCTGGTCAGTGGCCATAGCCTTCGGACGATCCTGTCCATCTGCTCCAAGGTCCATAATTTTTCTTGGATTGCTTCCTGCAGCCCATTCCTTAGTTGTATCGTATTCATACACAAGTGCATCCGGATAGACACCAAAAAACATCTTCTCATTCATGGATGTCATGTCCTCAACCTGTCCAAGACCCTCATACATCTTAGTTGTATCGGTTTCTGGATTATACACTCCAAGTTTTCCGGAGATGAATCCTGAACTGTAAATGTTTCCGTTGACCCCGTTTCCTACACTGTAGATTTCTACAGCCTGCGCAGGGAGCTTTAAGGAAGAAAGTTTAAAGCGATCTTGTGCAAGGTTATATTCATAAAAGCGGCCGCTGTTTCCAGCCAGGCCTACAAGCTGGGTCTGTCCATTTACATTAAGAATATCCAATGATACGGCGCCTGCACGGGATAAGTTCGAGTCTAACTCCCGGCTGCTTCCGTCTGTTGGATTAAATTCAAATAATTTTCCCTGGGCACTGTAAAATACGTTCTGGCCATTCCAGTTTTCTGATACTCCTCTGGAGTCTGCCGGCAGAACATGCTCCAGCTGATTGCTTTCCTGATTCAGGACGAGCAGTGTACTTTTGTTTTCCATTTTCGCATATACTTTTCCGCCCGCCAGGTCCAGATCATAAACAGAGGCGGCAGATTTATATTCTTCAGGCAGAATATCTGTTTTTTCATTTGTATTCAGGTTCCACTTAATAAGAGCTGCCGGAGAACCGAGGCCCACATATAATGTGTTATTGTCTTCATCATATTCAACACTTCTTGCGTACTTGCGTCCATTCATGACAACACCAAGGCTGTCAAACCCTTTGTCATCACTATATGTAAAGACCGTTCCGCCATATGAAGTTACACCAAATACCCGATTTTGCTTCGTATCATACGTTAAATCCCAAATGGTTGTATTGGATGCTGAGGGTTCTTTACCCAAGTCTGAAAGCTCTTTTGTATCAGGATTATAACGGTAAAGATTTTTGTTAGGAGTAGATCCCAGCCAAACCTGACGATCCGGACCAACCTCAATTGACCAGGCTGCAGTAGCATCAGTCAGAGTCTCCATATCAATCACTTGCTTCGTCTGTAAATCCATAACAACAAGCTTAGCAGGCTCACCCTGCAGCAGTGCATAATAAAGCGGACGTCCATACTGATCCTGTCCGGCTTCACCTCGTATTACATTTACATATTGAACTTGCGGACCAATATTTTTATACGGTCCTTCCGTGGCAGATGCGGGGAATGCGAGCAATGAAATGAGGAGCAGGGCAGATAATGACATACGAAGTAACTTCACAATAATATCCTCCAAAACCTTTCTTTAATCCAATTTCCCTCCCAGAAAATCCGATTATTTCTCTAATATGTATATTCTACCAAACGTTAGGATTTATGTCTTAGGAATTTGGAAAATCACTTTAAAATTATTGGGAGGAAATGTATACTTTTAAAAATATCAAATTCAGGTAAATTTTTCACTTCGGGGAGTTTAAGGTTTTGTAAAGATGCCACATAAAAAAACCCCTCACACTGATGTCAAGAACAGCATGAGGGGCTCCCGCTTTATGAAAATTTGAAAGGGGAAACAAGTTAGGTGAAAGAATCTAAATGCTAAGACGTATGTTGTTTAAGATTTCTGTCTATCTGCGTCTATGTATGTGGCATACAAAAAATCACTCGATACTTTCGTCCTAATTGTATCATAATTTTTTCCTCAATTGTTAATAATTTTTTGCAGTTTTGGATTATTGAAGGAAAAAATTATTTTTTCTGGGTTTGTAATACTCAATGCTTTCTTCAGAAGACCAAAGATTCGTATTCATAAGCGAAAAGTCCAGCTTGCAAGTATCGTCTGGTGAATTGGAAATAAGCTGTTCCAAGAGCTTCACATCATTTTTTAACCCTTTAAATGAATCATACTCTCTGGACTTATTGGGCCGGCCGATATGATGCTGAATATAATCTTCAAGTGTGGAACTGCTGATATCCGAAAAACTTGTGCAGCTTGTATAATTTACACAATATCGTATAAATAAGGTCACAGCATTCTCTGCTTTCCTGCTTTTTAAAATTTGATTCTCTCTCATAACAAAATCAATTTCTCTCCGTATTGAATAGCTCCTGATTTGCTTATCATTCATTCGCTGATCAAACGGGGTTAACTCATTACTCATTCCTATGCACCCTCCATTAATAAACCTGAGCCGCATAAGCTTAAACAGACCAAATCAAATTTCTCTGGTGTAAGCACTTATTTCCTACGGCGGCCTGACGATCCTAGCATTATAAATGCCTTAGACTCACGGCTTTGCGTCCCTGCTTTTCAGCAGGTTTGCCTTTATACTGGTATATTTGGATTTTAATCCAATAGTGACTATTATACTATTGTTTTGGAATATTATCTATATTCTACATGAATTATCCTTAAATACAGATCAAAAAACCCCTGCTCATTTTCACTGCGGGGGTTTATTTTGATACGATTCTTAATTATTTTCCTGCACTCTGATCGATGATACGTCCCTCTACAGCAGGCTTAATACCAGGGTTAGCTTTTAGATACTGACTAAACGTCTCCCAGTCTGTAAAACCTGGTTCACTGACCCGGCCTTCATCGTAAGCTTTTTTAAACATCGTGTAATTGTCTCCGCCAGCTGCAGTAAACGCGTTTGTAGCTACTGAATACGTTTTAGCTGGATCAAGAGCGGTATAGTTCGTCCCATCCTCTTTCACTTCTACTTTCACGACACGCTGACCAGCAGGCTTCGTGCTGTCATACGTGAACTTCATTCCTGCAACATGAAGGAATGCTCCTGCTTCTTTCGGAGCCAGTTCTACACTATGCTCAAGTGCAGCTTTAATTTCGTCACCTTTAAGGTTCATAATTGCAAGGGAGTTCCCAAAAGGCAGAACTGTGAGGATTTCACCCATTGTCACATCTCCTGCATCAATGGATTCACGAATTCCACCGCCGTTTTGAACAGCCATTACGGTTTTAGGGTTGATGGTTTTGGCTCTTGCAAGCATCCCATCGGCAATAAGGTTTCCAAGGTTCGTTTCCTTCGTACGGACATCTGCACGAACTCCATTTAGAGCTACTTCTGATTTTGCTACCACTTCGTTTTTAACCTTATCAATAGCCGGTCTGTACTTTGTGTTAAGGACAGAAGCCGCTTCCTCATCTTCTTTAATCACAAATTGATCCCCTGATTTTTGATCAATATCAATCAGTTTGCCAGCTTGCTTAATTACCTTTCCTTTTGTGTCAAACTCTACATCAAGCACACCAAGATTCTTGCTTAGCTCACCAGTCTGAACAATAACCGTTGGCTCAGCACCTGTGTTGTCCATTACCGGTGCACTCAGCATGGTATGAGAATGACCTCCGACAATTACGTCAATTCCTTCTACTTCTTTTGCGAGAGTTACATCGTTATCTCCGCCGCCATCCTGGTAGCCGATATGAGTTAACGCAACAATTTTATTGATGCCTTGCGCTTCAAGCTGCTTAACCGCTTCTTTTGCTTCAGCAATGTAATCTTCAAATACAACATCTTTACCAGGGCTTGAAATAGTGGAAGTCTCAGCTGTCGTCAGTCCGAAAATCCCCACTCTTTCTCCATCTATATTCTTCACAATGGCCCTGTAGGCTTGCCCATCCTTCGGTTCAGCTGAAACGTCAGATCCGGCATAAGCTTTCATATTGGCATCTTTAGAGAAATCAACATTTGCACTGACGAATGGAAACTTCGCTTTTTTAACAAAGTCGGAAAGCACTACTGTTCCAAGATCAAATTCGTGGTTACCAAATGTCATTGCATCATAATCAAGAAGATTCATTAGCTCAAGGTCAGCCTGGCCTTTAAATTCGTTAAAGTAAAGCGTTCCGGAAAATACGTCTCCAGCGTTAAGAAGCACGGAATTTTTCTTTATAGCTCTCGTTTCTTTAATGGAAGTAGCAAGTCTTGGAGCACGGTCCAGGTTCGCATGCGTGTCATTTGTGTGCAAAACGGAAAGCTCAAAGTTTGTTGGAAATAGAACTTTATACTGAGTTCTCAAGTCCATTTTTTCCTTCATTAGAGCAGGTTCAAGGGAAGCATCAATTAAAGAGTAGAATTCTTTTAGCAATTGATTGTCAGGATATAGTTTCGTAAGCTCGGCTCTTAAATCAGCACCTTTCGTTTCAAGCATGCTGATAATTGCAAACATTTTATCCGCTGTTCCTTGGTCTTTAGCCGAAAGAGCAGCCTTAGCTTTTTGATGATAATCATAACGGGTCATTTCATAGGAGAAGGATTCAGTCGTCAGTTTAGCAGGCAAGACGAAGCGAGTATTCACAACTTCTCTTGATTTCGGGCCATAAACCTTTGAAACCATTTTTTCAAGCTGCATCGTTTGCTTTCTTAAATCATCGTATGCTCTTCTAAGCTCCGATGGAGACAGTACTAGAAAATCAGCTTTTACCTTGTATCTTGCACTGTCCAATTTTTCACCGTATTTAACGGCGTCAATTATGTAAGCTGCACGCAAGCGCTGAATCTCAGAGAACTCAAGACGATCGTTCATTAGCCTTTTAATGCGGGGACTGCTAAGCTTTGAAACTTCATTTCTCGCTGCAGATATGGCTTCTTTGGAGTTATTATAGCTTTTTAGAATACTAGGAGATAACAGCAAATCTCCGGATTCATCCACCTTGTAAAACGTGGATAGAGAATTGGAATAAAACTCAGCGTTCTTCACTGCTTGTTCCGCTTTAGAACTCGAAGCTGCCTGAACTGGATTGACTGCTACAACAGTGGAAGCTGCAGCTGCAGCCGCTATACTGGATTTCAAGAATTTACTCTTCGACATTATTTATGTTTCCTCCTAAAGTTTTCTAATAAGCTCCGCTAATACGCCCCCTATAAAAAACGCTTTGGGGTCAAAAAGCTTACTTATCTTTGAGTCTATCGTATTAGCGATTTTATATCTATGTTATGGATGTAAATTATTTGTTTATTTTGTAAATTGGTGTGTTTTTAGTTGCAAGACAAAAAAGCCCCGCAGAGATATCCACGGAGCCTTTTGAATTCCTTCTGGTGGTGACCGGCACCTTTTTTAAAATCTCTCCAATAAGTAATAGCCTAATACTATGAACTGAATGGGGATCATGCCTAATGTAAAACAGCCATTTGTGCAGCCGCAGCTATCCAGGCACCCATTTGTACAGCCGTCTCTTCCCCTGTCGTCAGGCTTTTTCTTCTGATGATCAGAATACTTTTGATCTTGCAGGTTCGTTCACCTCTCACGGTAGTATGTATTAAGGCTGACCCTGCCATTCGTAAATTTCCGGCTCCACGCCTCTTGTGCATGTGGATGCATGTGGGGGAATACGTATTTTTCTATATGGTTTTTTACGTCACTGGGCTTTAATGTATTACCGGAGCAAAAATGAAATAATCATACAACTTTTTCAGACTGTCTCTTTTGTTTTTTTGTTGCTATAGTTACTTGTATTTTATGACGTAAAATATTGGAATGACAATACACCTTGATGTGGAGATTCAATGCTACGCCTAACTTTAAGTTATTGATAAGCCACGACTTTTATATTTTCATTCAATTGTGTCAATCTAGTAAATATTTTGAAGTCAAAAAAAGACCCTGCTTAAAAGCAGAGTCTTTTTTATAATACTTTTAAATTAGTTAGATACAGTGATGTTAGCAGGAACAGATAGTTTGTTGCCGTTAGCATCCATGATATCTAGAGTAGTTAGAGCTTTAAGAGACAATCCTTTAGAAAGTTCTGTAGCTGTAACTGCAGGGATATCGATAGTAACTGTAGTTGCGCCAGCTGCTGTTAATGCAGAATCAACGTTGTTAGCAGTTGCTCTTGATTGTCCGCCAACAAGTACTTCAAAGTCATTTGCAGTTGTTGCAGTCTGCATTACTTTTTCAGAGAATGTAAGAGTGATTTTGTCAGTAGCAGTAAGTCTAGCAGCTGTTACGACTGGTGCAACGTTCTCTTTGAAGTTTTTAACTGCAGTGTATTTATCCATTGCTACAGAAGAACCTTTAGCTTTAACTCCTTCAACAGATACATTACGATCGCCTGTGAAGTTATTTGAGTTAGCTTGAAGAGTCAAAACAGCTTTTTGAGTTCCGTTAGCCAAAACTCCTTCAAGTTGTACAGATTCAACTACAGCACCGTCAACTTTGTAGTTTGCAGCATTGACAGCAGTTGCACCGTCAACTTCTTTACTGAATACTACTTCAACTTTGCTGTTGTTTGTAGTAGATTGATCGAACGAGTTAACTGCAACTTTATCGCTGTTTGCAGGTACTCCGTCTTTACCGCGAGTAAATGTAACTTTTCCGTTTGTAGCAGCTACGTTTGCATCGCTAGTTACGCCGCTTAGGACATAATCAAGGTTGTAAACAGCACCTTCTACATCTTTAGATCCAAGTAGAGTATCAAGGTTAACACGAACTACTTTTTTGTTGTTAGCATCTTTGTAAGTTACTGTAGTAGCAGAAAGATCAGAAGCAGCTACTGTAGTTGTAATGAAGTCTTTTACGTATGTTCCAGTCGCGTCTACAGTTGCAGCTGTAAGCGTAACATCCTTATCAAACGTCATTTCAAGGTATTCCACTTTAGATGTTGCATCAGCAACTACAGCACTTGAAACCACTTTTGGAGCTACAGTATCTTTTGTGAATGTAACAACACGGCTCATGCTGTCGCCAGCTTCTCCGCTGCGATCCAAAATGTTGCTTACAGCAACTGTAGCAGCACCATCAAGAACAGAAGAAGCAGTTACAATGTATTTTGTAGCATCTGCAGAATCTTTTACTACAGTAGTAGCAACACCGTTAACTGTTACAGTTGGAAGTGTATTTAGCTCTTCGCTGAATTTTACAGCAAATTTAGTGCCTGAAACTTGCTCAATAGTCGTTACAGTTGGTTTAGTACCATCTTTATCAGACTTTTGGAACGTTACAGTAGCAGGGTTAGGAGTAAGTAGGTTACCCGCTTTATCCTGAACACCAATCATAGTAGCTGTAATGTCTTTATTAACTGCTACTGATGAACCAATTGTGAAGACAGCTTCAGTAGCGCCATCAGCAATTGTTCCTGTGATTTGGCCAGTTACGTCAGTTCCATCAGCCAATTTGAATGTAGTTCCAGCAAATGCTTTAACTGGCTCAGAGAATTTCACTTTCACTTGTGTAGCTGAAAGCTTTTCTGTTCCTACGATTGTTGGAGCAGTTGTGTCTGCAGATACAGAAATCATTTTCTCATATTTAGTTAGAGATTTGCTATCTAGAGATTTTGCTTTATCTACTGTTACATCATAGCGTTTTCCTAGAACGTTAGCAGCTGTAACTGTAAGAGTTTTGCCGTCAGCAGAAAGTTCACCGCTCAATGCTCCAGCAGGTACTCCGTCTAATGAAACAAGTTTGAATGCATCTGTAACAAATGCTCCGCTCACTCCATCAGCAAAAAGTGTTTTAGCATCGATAGATTTGTTGAAAGTTACTTTAAGCTGAGTAGCGTTGATAGACTCAACATTAGCTACCATTGGAGTCAATTTAGCTTCGTAGCTAGCAACTACATTCTTCTTATCTGCAGCTAGAGCAGCGTTGATTTCTGTAAGAGCTGGGTACATACCCGGGTGAAGTTTGTTGCCTTCTTCTTTAATTTTTACAGATCTTTCTTCAAGGCGTTGAAGAAGAGCTACTTTAGCAGGTACTTCATCTAGTTTGTTATCAGCGATAAGCTGTTTAAGTTCTTTGTGAAGGTTGTAACGGGAAACTTCGAAAATTACAACTTCTTTAGCGATTTTACCAGGAAGAACGTATTTAGCTTGAACAGCTTTACGAGCATCTGCTCCGTAAACTTTTCCTGCAGAACGCTCAACAGCAAGAACTGCGTTAGAAACTGCATTGTAAGCAGCTACAGTTGTGTCGTCTAGTTTATTAGCTTTAACTAGAGCGTCAAGAGCAGCAACTTTCTTCTCTAGATCAGCGCCAACTTTAACAGCGTCAATGATGCGAGCAGCTTTAATGCGGTTTTGTTCAGCAGCAGCTAGTTTAGTAGCCCAAGTTCCTGTTGGCTTTACAGCTTGTGCAGCTTTAACAGCAGCAGTAGCTTCGTTGTAAGCTTTAGTGAACTCAGCAGATACCATTACTTGCTCAGCTTTCATGATTGTGTAGAAAGGCTTAAGCTTAGCTACAGCAGCCTCAGCATTTTTTACAAGAGTTTCAGCTTTAGATGCAGCAGCAGCTTGTGCTGGGTTAGCAGCTACTAGTGAGCTAGCAGCTACAGCAGCAGCAAGACCTAGCTTTACAGTGTTCTTTTTTGACATTTTGGTGTGTTCCCCTTTCAAATTGTGTTTAAGGTATTTTGTATATTGATAAACTGACAATTATGTAGACTGGCATAATCCCCAGTTACCAAAAACGAACTAATAGGTATGTATATCCTCCTATACCGTAGTAAATTATTACATACTTTGTCTGTTATTTCAACTTGAAATTATGCGAAACTAATAAAAAAGTGCTAGACAAAGGAAATACTTAGCAAGAGGAATACCTATTGACAATCATATTACAAAATATTTTAAAATGCCAGCAATTTCATGTAAATTTTTCATATTCTTTGTAAAATATTCTTAACAATGCAAAAGATACCATGGAAATTTGCTGAATGCTGTCGAAAGTTATTTCAACCCGTAATAGCTATTGTAAAGATTCAATACCGGAACCTGCAGGGTGCGGCCTTTTATAGCTACAGATCTCACATCCGCGTAATCTTTTAATCTGCTTCTCACCCATTCTACTCTTTCCCCATTTTTCGGTCCTGTATACAGGGGCAAAAGTTTCGAAATTGCTGCTGTTACATGCGGAGCTGCCATGGAGGTTCCGCTGTAAGACGCATACTTATTTGTTTGCACGGTGGATTGAATATCCACTCCAGGGGCTAAAAGGTCCAAGCCTTTTCCATAATTAGACCAAGCGGGCATTCGATAGTACTGGTCTACAGCACCAACGGCAATCGTATACGCGGATGAAGCCGGGTAATCCACTGTCAAACCTTCATTTCCGCTTGCAGCAACTATTGCTACTCCTTTATCATAGGCGCTTTTCAATACTCTTTCTGTTACTTCATCTTTGCTTGCGTGAACGCCGAGACTAATATTCATGACCTCAGCCCCGTTATTAACGGCCCACGCAATTCCAGCTGTAATATCTGAGAAATATCCGCCGTATTCCCCTTCAAATACTTTTACGACCATGAGCTTGGCATTCGGAACCATACCTGTTACGCCAAATGTATTGTTGTTGGCGGCAATAATTCCCGCGACATGCGTTCCATGCTGATCTTGTGCCGTGTCTTTAGCCGTTTTCAGAATTTCTTTTCCGTAAAGGTACGTTATTTTGGACTGCACCCGGCCTTTAAGATCCTCGTGATCGGATATCCCTGAATCAATAATGGCAATTTTGCATGCACAGTCCTTTGCATTCAATCGGTATGCCTGGGATTTCTTCACCCCCCATGGTGTCGTTTGTTTGTAGGACGCAGCTGTTGTTTTTCTGTCAATTCCGGCGCTGATAATGGCTGGGTTGTTTTTGAGCTCCTGCAGGGACTTTTCCCCTGTTAGGACCGCATAATAATGCCCATCCAATGAAAAGCTTCTGATGATGCTCCACTCTTTTAAAGAAGCAGCCAGATCGGCAGGATTTTTGGACAGTTCAACAAGATAGCGCGATGTATCGGCATTTGCCTGCGGAGCCGGTACAGCCAGCGCAGAACCAAACAATAGACAGCATATGAACAGAATCTTGACGATATTCCCCATTTTTTCACTCTACTCTCTCAAGTTAGTCGTTCTTTTCTCTTATATACTAATCGGATACCATAAAAAAAACTAGATGGAAAATTCCATCTAGTTTTGGTTCGTAATGTTTTTTCGTCCAACTGAATAATATTCAACCGGATACTGGGCTGCCTGATCAAGAGAGTAGCAGTTGCGTCCGTCAAAAATTATTGGCTCATTCATTTTCTCAATATAGTCATTGAAGGTAAGAGCTTTTACTTGGTCCCACTCAGTCACGATCATCGCAAAATCTGCTCCGGTGATTGCTTCCTCCGGGCTTTCTACATAGAGAGTCTCTGATGGCAGAAGTTTTTTCGCATTGTCTGCTGCAATCGGATCATAGGCAACGACGGTTGCTCCTTCTTTCACCAATTCATGGGCTAGCGTGATGGATGCTGCTTCACGCATATCATCTGTGTTCGGCTTGAACGCAAGACCAAGCATAGCTACGCGTTTTCCTTCCAGGGTACCGAACCGCTGCTTTGCTTTTGTCACAAGCATACGCTGCTGTTCACCATTAACTTGAATAACGGATTTCAGCAGGTTGAAATCGTGCTGAACATAGCTTGCGATTTGGACAAGCGCGCTGGTATCTTTCGGGAAGCAGGAGCCGCCGTAGCCGATTCCCGCTTTCAGGAATTTGCTGCCGATCCGGTCATCGAGTCCCATGCCTGCCGCAACATCCTCTACATCTGCTTCAAGCTTTTCGCAAAGGTTGGCAATTTCGTTGATGAAGCTGATTTTCGTCGCTAGGAATGCATTGGATGCATACTTGATCATTTCCGCGCTGCGGATATCCGTTTTGAAAATTTCAATCCCGAATGGGCGGTTAATTTCCTCTAGAAGAGCCGCTGCCTCTTCGTTATTGGATCCAATGACGATCCGGTCACCTTCAAACGTATCCTTTACAGCGGATCCTTCACGAAGAAATTCCGGATTGGAGACAGAGTGAACCTTGTAATCCTCTTTCAAATGCTCTCTTACAATCGACTGCACGCGCTCATTTGTTCCAACTGGCACGGTGCTTTTTGTTACAACGACCACATCATTTTCAATGTTGTTCGCAATATCAATCGCTACCTGCTCAACAAAGCGAAGATCTGCCTGGCCATCTTCACGCTGAGGCGTGCCTACAGCAATATAAATGGCTTTAGCACCGGCAAATGCTTCTTTATGATTCGTAGTAAAATGCAGTCTTCCCCGGTCAATGTTCGCTTTCATCAATTCATCAAGACCCGGCTCATAAATGGGAGATAAGCCTTGTCTCATGCTTTCCACTTTTTTTTCATCGATATCGACACAAGTTACGTCATGGCCGATTTCAGACAGACAGACGCCCGTTACCAGGCCGACATACCCTGTCCCAACTACTGCTATTTGCATGATGTCAGATCCTCCAAATTGCTGGTCTCTCCAGCAGGTTTACTTTTTCACTACCTCTTCCAGATAGCTGTTCACTTGATCTCTCAAATCATCGCGCTCAAGGGCAAAATCTACAGTTGCTTTAATAAACCCAAATTTGTCGCCGACGTCATAGCGCTGGCCGTCAAAATTGTATGCGTAAATTGGCTGGCTTTCGTTCAATACCTTTAGTGCATCTGTCAGCTGAATTTCTCCGCCGGCTCCCGGTGGCAGCTCCTCAAGAATGCTGAAAATTTCAGGTGTTAAAATATAGCGGCCCATAATGGCATAGTTAGAAGGTGCTTCTTCTCTCTTCGGCTTTTCAACCAATGTATGTACAGAAATCATTTTATCTCCATTCGGCGTTTCCTGCGGAGCGATGATTCCGTATTTGGATACATCCTCATCAGGAACCTGCTGCACTCCAACGACACTGCGCTGATGCTGATCAAAGGCATCAATCAGCTGCTTCGTGCACGGAACTTCCGAACGGACAATGTCATCACCAAGCAAAACGGCGAAAGGCTCGTCGCCAATAAAACGGCTTGCACAGTTAATCGCATGGCCCAATCCCTTAGGCTCTTTTTGGCGGATGTAATGAATGTTGGCAAGGCCGGAGATTGCCTGAACCTCTTTCAGAACCTTGTCTTTCCCTTTTTTGGCAAGCGTTTCTTCCAGCTCATAGGATTTATCAAAATGATCCTCGATCGCGCGCTTTCCGCGTCCGCTTACGATAATAATATCTTCAATACCTGAGGCAACCGCTTCTTCAATAATGTATTGAATCGTTGGCTTGTCTACAATCGGAAGCATTTCCTTCGGCTGTGCTTTTGTAGCAGGCAAAAAGCGTGTACCTAAACCTGCAGCTGGAATAATGGCTTTTCTTACTTTCATAACTACAATCCCCCTGTAGAAATATTAGTTTTTTCTCATATACTTTTTAACTGATGTTAGAGCATATCCAGTAAAGCACACAATGGAATATGGAAGACTAAGCTTCTCTACTTCCCGGTATACCTTCCAGTTTTGTTTAGCGGCTTTCAGCTTGTTGCTTGATATGGATCCCGGAACAAGCCGATAATACCCTAATACCTCTTGCAGGCCATACGCTGTATATCCCTGTTTAAGGATGGAAAGCCATAAAGCTAAATCCTGTCTGGTTCTAATATTAGGCATTTGAATTAAACCTGTTTTCTCTAAATCCACTACAGCAGTTAAACAGCCGATGATTGTATTTTTTAGAAGTCCGTGATATCCAATGCTGTCCGGAATATCGATGACTTTATTTAAGATTTCTCCATCTTCCTGCATTAGCTGATACTTCGTAAAGGTAAACGCATAGTCATTCTCTTCCATAAACCGAATCTGCTTCTCCAGTTTTTCCGGATGCCACAAATCATCGCTGTCCAGGAAGGCTGCGTATTTTCCTTTGGCCATTCTGAGCGCGGTGTTTCGCGCAACCGCTGCTCCGCCATTTTCAGCGAGTTCAACCAGCTGAATGCGCGGATCTTTTTCGGCAAAGCCTCTAATGTACTCGCGTGAGTGATCCTTCGAACAATCATCCACAATGAGCATTTCCCAATTCCCGTAAGTTTGAGCCTGTACAGAGCGGATCGTATCACCGATGGTCTTCGTGCTGTTGTAGGAAGGCGTAATAATCGAAACGAGGTGCTTTTCCACTTCGTAATTACCTTCTTTCTAATGTTCTGTCGTATATGTCTGACATGAGCTCCGCATTTTCTTCCCAGCGGTATAAAGAAAGGACATGCTGTCTTCCCTTTTTGCCCATCTCGATTCCAAGCTCTGGCTCTTCAATAAATAGCTTCATTTTTTCGGCCAGCGCTGTGCTGTTTTTCGTAGGTACGATAAAACCGGTTTCTCCGTCCTTTACAACCTCAGGCAATCCGCCGACGTTAGCGACGACAACCGGCACCTCGCACGCTTGAGCTTCAACAGCCGCTACTCCAAAGCTTTCACTGTCCAGTGTTGATGGAACAAAGAACACATCAAAGGAATTGATCAGCTCCGGCACTCTGGCATGCGGTACTCTTCCGTGGAAAACGGTTTGCGAATCAATGCCAAGCTTTTTTGCAAGAGCCTGGTATTCTTCAAGCTTCGGACCAGGTCCGACAATTTCCAGATTGGTCATTTCAAAAGCTTGGGGCGGTACCATTTGCTTAAGCTCCGCGTAAGCCTCAAGCAAATAACGAATTCCGTACTTTTCTGCCATCGTTTTAACAATCCCGAATGTTACTTTATCATCGGGCTTGCGGTTTGGCATCGGCTTGAATTTTTCCATGTCCACTCCGAACGGGGTCACGTCGATATGCTTGTCTGTATACTGTGCCGTCACTTCTTTCATAACATGGCTTGTAGAACCGATGACGTCAGCCTTGCTTAAAGCATATTTCACCATGTATGTATTTAGTTTGCCCTCTTTTGGAAAATCATATATATCCATGCCCCATACAGAGATCATATACGGATGGAAGTTGGTCATAGCACCAACCAGACCATAGCTTGATACGTAATGGCTATGCAGAATATCAGGCTGAAAACTCTGAAGCTGCTTCTTAATTTCAGGTACAGTCAGAAAATAAGAAAGCTTGTTGGAGAATTTTAGCTTCAAATAATGAGTTTGTACGTTAGGCCACTGGGAACGATCCTCATGATCGGTATGGCTGTCAAAGCTGATATTTAAAACTTGATATCCTTTGTTATTGTAAAAATCCAGCCACTTTTTCGTGTGGACGTTATTTGCTGGAGCTAAAATGGCAATCTTCATTTTCTTCACCTCTTATTTACGGATGGCTGTCAGATCGTACACAACCTTCTGAACTCGTGCATCCCAGCTGTTTTTTTCAAATGCATGTTCCTGGATGGATCGGACGAGCTCCTGATGAACTTCCGGTTTCAATGCTTGATGAACGGCCTCTGCAAAATCCTGCTTGTCCACTGTTGAAACGATTCCGAATTGATTATCTTCAAGGAACCTCGCATGCGCATCACAGTTGGTCGCAACAACCGGCAGACTGTAGGAAAGGTATTCAAACAATTTAACCGGCATGGCAAAATCATGATACGTATTCTTTTCTCTAGGGATCAATGCAAGATCTGCTCTTTTGTATACTTCCTTTAATTCATCTCCGGACAAATGCTGGATGGAAATCCAAGGCTCATCCTGGAATTTTTGCACTTCAGGGTACTTCTTAAATTCACCTTCACGGCATATGAATTCAAGCTTAACGTTCACTCCGCCTTCATTTAACAAACTGAATGCTTCAAGCATGGTTAAAATGCCAACGGTGTCTGTAATACCGCCTACATAAACAGCTGTTGGTACGGAACTAGTGTTATGCTCCAAGGCAGGCACCTGTTCCATTCCAGGAGGAAGTTCGTCGAATTCCTTTTCCCATTTTACAAAGCGGTTCATTTCTAATGAAGGAAGATACATTTTATCCACTACTTTATGATACGTGCTGAGCTCTCTTCTGTAAATATTTCTCATAACCGGGGTTAAAAATTTATAACCGAACGGCGGTACGTACATTTCATCAAACTGCCAATAGACGTCACGGTAGAAACAGCCAATCGGAACGCCGTTTTCCTTTAGCTTTTTCCAGAAAGGAAAATCCATTCCAATTCCGCGGGGAACATGGTCCTTATCTGTGAGCCAGTAAGGCATTGTGCTGTTTTCCATATAGCAGAATACAGCATCCTTTACATCGTGGTTTCCCAAGTACTCACGAATTCGTTCTTTACGGTCCTTTGTTTGGCCTGAGATGACGATGATTTTAAGATTTTCTTTTTCCCCATAACGGGTAAAGGCTTCAACTAAACGTTTCGGCCGGACTCCCGAACCGCTTTTAGGGTTTTTTTGAAGCTCATATGGAAAGTAAACGATGGCGTGTTTCATGATAATCTCCTCTATGGTTACGTTTTACTCTATTTGGTTTTACTCACTCGTGCTTGAACTATAATCAATTCGCTGCACACCCGGGCTTTTTGTACGAAAAATGGAAGATCGTACAACTATTTATTTTATTTGCATTCGATTGTCTATAATTGTCCATAAAAAAACCCCCCGCTTCGCAATCCAATGAACCTGGTTTATGCGAATTGCAGCGGGAGATGACAGTTACTCATTTTGATGCACTTTTATAAAATTCCAATGTGTTGGCAAGACCCTGAGGCAAGTTGACCACAGCATTCCAATCAAGAGCCAAAATGGTGTCGCTGTTCGATAGCACGCTATCCCGTATATCACCGCTGCGTTCTTCTTTAAAAATCGGTTCAAGGCTGTTTCCGGAAATTTCGTTCATCAGGAAGAACAATTCCTTGATCGTAATTTTATCAGCAGAAGATACGTTTAAGATTTTATTATCTCCGCTCGTTAATGCTTTCACATTAGCTTGCGCAACATCTCCTACATAAACGAAGTCACGTGTCTGCTCTCCGTCTCCAAAGATAAACGGTGCTTCTCCACGGGATAAAGCCTCTGCGAAAATGGCAATAACGCCACCTTCACCAAGTGCGTCCTGGCGCGGGCCGTACACGTTTCCGTAACGGAGAATGGTGTAGTCAATTCCATACAGGCTTTGCGCCATTTGCAGGTATTTTTCAACGGAAAACTTGGAAACACCGTAAGGAGCCATTGGCTTCGTAGGGTGATTCTCATCTACCGGAAGGTATTCCGGGTTTCCGTAAACAGCTGCAGATGATGCAAAAATAATTTTCCGGACGCCGTGTTTCTTCGCACTTTCAATCACGGAAAGAGAGCCGCGGATGTTGATTTCTTCATCCTTGAACGGATTATCAATCGAACGCGGAACACTTACCTGTGCCGCCTGATGAATGATGGCTTCAGGTTTAAATTTCTCAACCGCTGCATCAAACTCAGGAGCATTAATGCTGCTTACCATATATTGAGCTTTTTGGTTTACATTTTGCTGTTTGCCCGTGCTAAGATCATCCACAACCATTACGTCATGCTGCTCCTGCACTAATAAATCCACGATATGCGAGCCGATAAACCCGCAGCCACCCGTTACTAAAACTTTCATAACTTTAGGAAATCCTCCTAGACTGATCTTATCTAGCGCCTTCACCAGTAAAGATGACACGTATTGTTTTGAAGATTATTTTCAGATCAAGTACAAAACTCATGTTTGAGATGTAGTACAAATCATGCTGAAGCTTTTCTTTAGGAGTAATATCGTATCCTCCGTTTACCTGGGCCCATCCTGTCAAGCCTGGTTTAACGCCAAGGCGCTGAGAAAAACCGGGGATTTCACGTTCAAAGGACTCCGCAAACATCGGACGTTCCGGTCTTGGACCGATCAGACTCATATCGCCTCTAAGGACGTTATAGAACTGAGGAAGCTCATCAATCCGTGTCTTACGGATAAATGCTCCGATCTTCGTTACACGCGGATCATTTTTAGATGCCCATTGTGCACCGTTCTTTTCAGCGTCCGTTCTCATGGAACGAAGCTTGATTACGTTAAATTTATGTCCCTTCAAACCGACGCGCTCTTGAAAAAAGAGTGCCGCACCAGGGGATTCCAGCTTGATCGCAAGCATGGTAATTAAAACGATTGGGCTTGAAAGTATTAGGCCGATCATTGCTAAAATGACATCTGCAATTCGTTTTCCGTATTCGTTATATGCTGTTTTTTTCGGGTTTATTTCTGCTGTTTGTGCGTAGGCAACGGATTGATACTTACGATACAAATTGGACTCTGCCCGATTAATCGCCACCAAAATCACCTCTAAATTTCTTTCGGTTCACTTTATGTTAGTGTTTCCTGCTTTTTCTGCTTGTTCCAAAGAATTCACTCATAAGAACAATATCACTACTTAAAAAAAAGGTCAATAAAATTCAGGATGTGGTTCCGCTCTCTGCAAAACCGTTCATTTCTTTGACATAATTTACTTTTCCCAGGGGAAAGCTGTAAAACTGAAACTGATAATTCAGCCATTCCCTTGATTGCGCATCCGCATACTTCAAGAACCGCCTCATTAACCGTCTAACCTTATTGTTTGAGTAAACCCCATCTTAATGCGTGCAGATTGCAGAGAAAATCACATTAATTTGGAAAGCAAATGCAGCGGGCAGATGCCCCTCAAACAAGCCTGGAATTTCCATACATAAGGATATGACGAAGCAGATCTGAAATGGTTGCAATTACTGTGTAAATTTTTTGTAAACAAGTGTGTGAAATATCCTTAAAAGAGTTCGGTACTGCATCCATTTTTACGCGCTTAACCTGCTGTTTTTTTTACATTCATGCACGCTAAGCTTCTTTACCCAATATTTCATTTTTCCTAAACCAGCTTCCACATCATTTTCTAACAAATACTTTTGTCAGATAGTCCGCCCAAGCCTTTTGTCCTCTCGGAGAAGGTGCTGTCTCATCTTCATTTAAATAGGAGAGAAGATCTTCCAAATTCCCTGGGGGCCAGTTTTCCCAGTGGTTGAGATAGGCAATTCCATTTTCTGTTGCGTAATTTTTTAGTTTCTCAACCTCTTTAGGGTAATATTTGGCGTCATACAGTGGATAGGACGGCTGGATCATGATGATGCAATCCTTTTTAGCCGATTGAATGCGATTTTTTAACACCGTTATGTTCTCAAGTGTCCGATCTATGCCAACCTTTCCATTGTCCTCGAGAATAAACGGTTCTAGGAGCAGCAGATCTGGCTTTGCTTCAACAACCTTACTATAAAGCTTTTCTGACAAAACTTCCTTTGAGGTTTTGTCTTTTAAGAAAATGGATTGCATTTGAAAAATGCCGGGAGGATAATGCTCCTTTAGCTTTCGCTGAAACTGATCTGACCATGAATTCTTTTCCCCATTGGATGTATCGGATCCGAACAGGACGAGTTTAACTGGCTTTCCTCCTTTTTCCGCATTCATGATTACATCTGCTGCAGGGCGGGGCAAATTTTTTGTTAAATTTACAGCAACGAGCTCAGGCTGTATGCTGTTCGTACTTTCTACAGCCGGCGTGCTCGCAACTCGCTGTGAAGCAGCCGTTGCTGTCTGTCTTTGGATTTTATCATCCCAGTATATTTTTCCTGCTGATATGCTTGCTGCAGATACGATTACGGTAAGGACGAGAGCCGTCTTTTTCAAAGCTTTTCCTCCAAAGGTCTAATTAACTTTTGATAGTATACTACATAATGGGGAAATATTGGGTGTTTTGTCGAACTTTTTACATAGTTTACACATGGGGGGGATAGTAAAAAAGCCAAGCCATAATGGCCTGACTCTTATCCAGCGCTAATTAACTCTCTCAGCTGTTGCTCATCTTCATTTAAATTATTGATGATTTCTTCTGGCAGAGGAGTATACCCGCCATCTTTAATGATTTTTTCCGCTTTTTCCTTAAGACGGTCCAGCTCCGGCAATTTCGACTTCGCTTCTTCTGCCTTTCCTGACTGAGCAAGACTAAACAAATTGTTCATTAAACGGTGTCTTGAAATATAATAAATGGTTCGTTCCATTTCTTTTTTTCCGGGCTGGACGAATAGCTTTTGCAGCTCCTCCCGTGCAGATGAGCCGGACACTTGTCCAATTCGTTCTTCGGTTTCTTTAATATGCTTTGATAAGTAATCATACATATTATTGGCATAGTATATATTTTTGTCATTATTAATGAGGATTTTATACCCGTCTACATACGTAATCGTATATTCCCCCTCTGCTCTCGCTTCTTTCTTGCGCAGATAGTTGCCGATAGCAGGGTCCAGGTCAGGGTATCCGCCGGTCTCTTTAATTTGCGTCGCCCTTTTTTTAAGACGATCCAGTTTATTCAAATCCGAATCGATGGTATAGGCTTCCTTATAAACACTATTCTCCATGGATGAAAGGAGCCTGTACTGGGAAACTTCATAAATCGTGCGCTCGACTTCGATTTTAGCCGGAGCCACATATTTTTTCAGTAACGCTTGGCGGTTATTGGAACCCGGTACTTTTCCAATAGAAGCTTCGGTTGATTTAAGGGATGCCGTAAAAGAATTGTATTGGGAATGAATAGCTGTAATTTGTTTGCTGCTGATCGCTTGTTTGAAGGATCTCGTCTTCGCTGCAAGCGTGTTTCCGTTTTTAACGGCATTCGTATACGCAGGAGACTCTGCAGCCAGGGCAGCAGGCATGGACAGTGTGCTTATGAGCAGAATGGTTCCTATACCAGCCAGTAATGCTTTTTTCACTATATGTTCCTCCTAGAATGTTAGTCAGATTATCACCGAAGTTGGCTCTTTTTAAAGTATATAGTGTTTCCGGCTCTTTTTACAGGGTTTCGTCTTTCTGGAGAAAATTAAAGGGAAGAAAAAGAGGTGTGGCTGATTCCTGCTGCAGGTCTCCTTCTAAAAGAGCTACAATCATCCTAACCTAATTTTTAAGTACATAAAAAAACCCAGACCACTCACAAAGCGAGTGGTCTGGGTTTACAGAAGGACCATTAAATTATTTAATGGTTAGTTCATAAGGGGACATACTCACCCGGTTCATTGCTTCTTCAACCTTTACGTAGTAGGTTCCTTTTTTAAGGCTGAGCTTGAACAGTTCGGAATCTCCTGTACCGTATTGGTCAGCTGTCCAGATTGCTTTTCCTTTTGAATTATAAACGGTTACTTTGCCGTCTGTACCAAATGGAGTTTTGAGAGCTGCAGTCAGCTTTTTGTCCTTGGTTAGGACGAGCTTATACGTATCAGAATCCTTTGGTGATTGGAAGTAGCCTTTTGCTGATCCGTTCTTCAGGGAAGCCGGCTTGCTTGGGATTCCTTGTTTCACAACAGAGCCGCTGTCCTCATCCTTCCCGCCCATTTTGGCAAAGGTTAGTTTGTAAGGAACAAGGGTTGTTTGTGTCCCCCAGTAATTCAATGCCACCGCAAAATAGCCTTTTCCTTTCTTTCCTTCGAGCGATCCCGATTCAGGATCATTATCAAAGCCGTAATCGGAAATAATAAAGTTCCCTTCCTCCTCAGGTTCAAGCTTTCCGTTTCCATTTGTGTCTTCAATGGTAACCAATACCGGGTCAATGGCAGCCTTAAGGTTTTCAGCGACCTTAGCGCCCGTGATTTTCTCTGGCATTGGCTGGATGGCATATCCATATAAACCGCTCGCTGCCGGTTTGAAATAAAACATATCCATATCGCCGATTGAAGAGAAGTTTCCTTCAACCGAGGTTAAGCCAATTGGATTTGCTTGAGCATAATCATCATTTGTTTCATATTTATCAGCTGTGTTTTTATGTGTCGCTTTAACCGTGAATTCATATGGATAGAGTGAAGCCTGATAATTGATATCCGCCATTTTCAAATAGTAGGTTTGCCCTTTTTTCAAGCCTGCTTCATATTTAGCAGCAGGGCCGTAACTATTTCCCGTCAACTGGATGTTTGTAGCAAGCGGAATCAGATCCTTCACTTTTTCATCGTATCGATAGATATCCATAGCAGGGACATAGGATTCCCTTCCGTTTGCAAATGTAAAATCGTAAATCGCATGCTCGTCAGGGGTGAATGCATACCAATCCTCATCCCCCATGTACTGAATGTATCCTTTTGACGTGCTTCCTGTCTTATAAGGAAGGGCGCTGCTTAATACACGCTGAATATACTCCTCAAAGGAATCAATTGGAGATGAATCATCCACGATTATTTCACTTCTTTTAATAGCGTCCGCGGCACTTAATGGTTTTTCCCCTTCAGCAGAACCCTCTCTCATTTCAGGGAAGTTATCTTCATCCGCCTCTATTACCTGGCTGGATAAGGAAACTTCATATGGAAGGTGGGAAGAAAAATTGCGATCCAGGTCAATGACCTGTTCTCCGGTCATCATCATCCACATCCAAGCATCCATGCTTGGTTTATTCGATACCTCAATCAAGTATTCGGTGTTCGGGCTTGCCTGGAAGATCACTTCTTCCCCTTGTCCCGGCCCTTTCGTATCCGCCATTCCAAGTTCGCTCGGGAATTTTTCTCCTTCCTCCTCGACCATCATGGAGATTTTCAGATTCGAATCAATTCCAGCGACTCCTGATAAAGCAAATTTCATCATTTCCCCAGCTTTGACTTCACCGGTTTTAAATGAGAAGTAATCGCTGTCTCCTTTGAGGGCAGGCTTAGACGGATTTTCTTCCTGTCCCTGGTCTTTCGTGCCCTCATCTGCTGGAGGCATGTCGGCCGACTCATCTGTAAAGTAAAAAGGTTTATCTGATTGATATGGAAGGACTGTAACCTTTTCAGGTGCCTCCATCGTATTCGTGTCCTCGAGCTTCGTACTGTGTTTTTCGATGCTCAATCCATACTTAGAGAGATCGGCCTCACTATAATTGCCGTATGCATCCTTAACAGATACGAGCAGGACGCCATCTTCTTTTGCTTCAAACAACGTTCCTTCGGTTCCATTATCTCCTTGATCATTGATTTTTTGAGTGGAAGCAGCTTTCGTTTCCTTTCCCTTATAAAACTCAAGGCCAAGGACATAGTCATAATTCGAGGACCCGGTCAATTTCGTTTGAACAAACTCGCCTTTTTTGACATTCAGCTTGTAGAGATCATTTTGATTCATTTTCTTAAAGGAGCCGGAAACCGTATTTGCTTTCCCATACTCAACAGCAACCGCTTTTGCAGCACCAAGCTTTTTATCTGCCGGAAGCTTTGGATTGGCCGGAACCTTTTTCACATCATATTTCAAAGCAGCAACTGGATCAATCAGGCCGTTTCCGTAGGAGATGTCATATCCCTTCGTCCCAAGATCCTTCGCTGTTTTGTTTAAAATGTAATTAATCTGATAGGGCGTAAGCTTTGGATTTTTGCTGAGCATTAAAGAAACGACACCCGCTACAGCCGGAGATGACATGGACGTCCCGCTCATTTTTCCGTAGGAAGAGCCTTTTTCAAAATCAAAAAGGGTGGAATATACATCCTCTCCAGGTGCAACCACATCTACTGATGGACCGAAAGTCGAGTAGCCGGAAAGCTTATTTTTGCTGTTTGTGCTTCCAACTGCGATAACCCCTTCGAAGGATGCCGGGTATTCCTGTATATTCAGTCCGCTGTTTCCAGCTGCCGCAACGACGGTAATGTTGGCATCAATCGCTTTTTGAACGGCATCCTCAATGATTGGCGATGGGAACCAAGAACTCAAGGAGAGATTGATGACTTGAGCCTTTTGTTCAATGGCCGTAAGAATTCCCTGGGCCACGACATAGTCATTAGCAAAAAAGGATCGGTTAAATACGTCGATCGAAAGAATGTCTGCATTAGGGTTGATGCCGTATCCGCCAGTCCCGTTGTTCTTCTCAGCAGCAATAATCCCTGAAACATGAGTCCCATGAACGTCAACCAACCCGTTTTGGGCAGGATTCATCACATTTTTATTGCCTTTTATCTTATTTTTCAGTTCAGGGTGCTTCGCATCCACGCCTGTGTCAACGACGGCAACCCGCACTTTATGTTTCCCGGCCAATTTTGACGCTTCCGGGATATTCAGTGTATTTAAGTGGTACAATACAGACGCCTTTAAATCCGGCCCTCCTGCTTGTTTCAGTAAAGCGCTTTTAGAAATAGATGACACTCCAGGCATCGATGCATAGTTTTTCCCCGCATCCTCCATGGAGATCTTTCCATTCACCTGAACAATATCATAACCGAGTGCCGCTACCCGCTGGATGAGCTTTCCTCCAGCGCGCTGGTGAGCCTGAGCGGAAATCGGTGTTTTGTATTTAATCATTAACGTTTTATCCGCAAACTTCTGATCTTTTTCTTTTTTTACACTGCTTGTTTTCCCTTGTTTGCCTTGATGCTGTTTTAAAAGCTCTTTAATAGCAGCTTCTGATTTGGGTCCTTTTTCTACGGCCGCTGCAGATACTCCCGGCAGTGCGCTGAAGATGAGTGCTGCGGTTACAATGCCGCTTAATGCCTTTTTTAATGGTTTTCTCACAATTTTACCCCCGTCTTTTTGTCAGTGGAAATATTCTCCACTAAAACAAATACGACGCCACCCACATTTTACCTTTTTATTATTTGAGTCTTTTTTGTGACAGGTTTTGTGCAGGAAAGACGGAAATTTCCCGGGGAATGAAGAAGGAGATCAAAAAAAGTCGGACTGCAGGTATTGGTGCAGTCCGACTCCTGTTAATTTTTCTGGTAGATCATTCGGTCGCTGTTGAAAATAACATAGGCACCGCCGCCAAGCTGCAGTCGGTTGTCCTTCACTTCATATACTCTGAATTGAAGATTCGGACTTAAAGATTTTAAAGCTTTTCCATCCTGATATAGAACGGCTTTTTCTGTAATCTTAACCATTCCCTCATAATAAAGGGCAGCATGATCTTTCCTAATGGTGTAGCCGCCGCCCACTTCAAAGCGGCCTTCCTTCCTATCATAAACCTTGATCGCTTCTCCTTGCTTCAGCATGCGGCTCACAGTCCCATCCGGAGAATAGAGAGGCATCTGTTTTTTAATAAGCACTCTTCCTTCATAGACACTGACGTCTTCACGCTTCATATAATAGGTTCCGCCGACATTCAGCCAATCTTTCCCTGCGCCATACACACGAATGGACTCTCCCTTTTGTGCTGTACGCAATAAATTCAGCTTCCCATCGGGTTCAAGCTTATAAATTCCGGCTTTCGTCCGGACTGCCGCTCTTCCTTCCGGCAGGGATTCGGCTTTAATATCCTCTGGCTGCTCTAGCTCTGTTTCCGGTTCATCCGGAGTATCAGGCTCATCTGGTGTTTCCGGCTCGTCCGGGGTCACCGGCGGAACTGGGGTATCTTCCACGGCAGGCTTCCCTTTTGTAAAGCTCCAAATATCCGATTCGGATTTACCGGTAAACTTGTCGCTCGCTGCTGCATACCAGGAATAAACGGTTCCTTCTCTCAGGCCGTTCCATTGAATGGATGCAGAATCCCCGCTTTTCACATTTTGAATTTCACCGATCTTTTCATCTGTGTAGACATTCACAGCAAAATAGTCGGTTGCCACCCGTTTATCCTGTGGAGTTAAATCAAGATTCAGCACGAACTCGTCCTTGTTTGGAAAATCTCCCGTATTATAAAAATTGTAATCTTTCATATACGGGGAGTACGTATTGACGATGATCCGGTTTGAATCCGCATCAAAATGAAGAAGTCTCATATAGCCTTGACCGCCTTCAGGACCTGCCTGATAGTCGGCAAGCATTTGAGGCACCGCACGATCCGGCTTGCCGTCTCCATTGTCATCTATTTGATCGGTAAGAAGACGGGCTTCATGATAGTGTCCGCTTAGAACAGCTATAACGTTATTATTAGGTACAACAATCTCATTGAACAGCTTATCACCCAAAGGATGTCTGACTCCTGTCGCCATCATATATTCATGGAAGTTCAGAATGGCTTTGCGGTCCGGATGTTCACTTAATACTTTGTTCATCCAGGCAATTCCTTCTTCATCGATTCCCCAGCCCATATACAGCATAAGGTAGTCATTTCCATTCGCTGAAATCAAATCATAGTGCCCTTTATTATTTTGGAAGGATTCACCGTAATATGGCTGGTTTTTATAACGGTCTTCCCCGAAGTATTTCCAGAATTGATTGTAATCACTTGTTTTGTGATCAACATCATGGTTCCCGGCAAGCACCCCGTATGGTACATTCGCATCCTCCAGCGTTTTCATATACTTATCGGCCGCTTCCCATTGATATTCCTGGTTCGCCATATTCACGAGATCGCCAGTATGCATCACATATTTTATTTTCATCTTTTCCTTGTTTTCTGCTATCCATTTTGTCTGAGAGTTATAGATTTCAGGATAGCTTTCGGAATAGTACTGCGTGTCTGACATCCAGACAAATGTATAGTCATAGTCATTGGACGATGCAGGGATTTCATCCTGAATCATGACATTGATTTTGCTGTCCTTCACAAACTCTCCTGCTGCTGCATTTCCTTTTAAAATGAAATCCTCTTTGCCCGCAACAGAATAGTCAATAACAGACCAATGGGCATTACGATGATTCCATGCATACATCGTCACTTTTCTGCCCTCTATCGAGTGGCCTTTCCATGAAAGCTCGATACGGTCCTTAGCATCCAATTGACCCTCCACTTTTACATCAAAGCGATGATAGGGAAATTGTGTCCCTGAGTCTGTCGTGACGTATTGGTTATCCGCTTTCGAGACGAGTGCCCGTTCTTCATCTGACAGTGGCGTTTCCCCTGCCGGCACAGCTGTTGCAGGAGGCTCAATATCTACTGCATTTTTGAACACTTCCACCTGTGTCTTCTGGCTCGCGTTATACGTATATCCTTTATAGAAGGAAACGTTCATGGTATCGCCTGTCGGATCGGCAGTCCGAACAGAGAGAATCGGATTGTTATCTGCTGTCGCATTCATTTCCGGGCTGATTAATTGAGGCGGATCCGGATTTTCAGAAACCGTTTTGAACGTAATCGTTTCTTCTTTTATATTTCCGGCCTTGTCCTCCGCCTTAATGAATAAAGTATGGCTGCCCGGGGTCATGGCTGAAGCAGATGCCTGCTGCGGAAGCTTTACATCCTTGCCGTCTAGTTTCACTTCCGATTTCCTCAAGCCTGATCCCGCATCAGTAACCGCGGCATCTATAGAAAATGCCCCTTTATATTCTTTTCCTTCTATTATAGTAGGTTTTATTTCAGGTGCTGTGTTATCAACGATGACTTTTCTCGTTAACGTCTGGCTGCCATCTTTTATGCTAACCGTATGTTCTCCGTCGGCAGCCGTTTTTGTATTCCACGTATAGGCTTTTGCCTGAAGGTGCTCATCGGTTAAGTTAAAATGAAAATCAAAAAATTTGGAAGAACCTGCCCCATCTCCGACATTCAAGTTGTTTTCAGGATTTGAATGGGCAGGATCTTTAATGATAGTGCCGTCTCTAAGAACAAGCCTCGGATTCTTCATATCAAAGTCGTCGCGGTTCTCAGCAGATTCAAGATCAAATGGACTCGCTTTAGTTCCTGAACGGACAGTTAGTATGTTGTCGCCTGCCTTAAGGCGGTTCGGTTCAATTGGAACGTAAATCGTCTGCCATTTAATAATGAAATCATCAAAAATCCGGAGTATGTCGTCGCCCATCGTCATTCCGTTTTGGAAGAAGGTGTTTACATTATTTACATCAACCGCAAAATACGCCTCGTGCTCCAGAGAAGAAGAGCCATTTCCCTCGAATGCTTTTCCATCAAGCATAAATTGTGCGTCTCCTGGAGCCGCTCTTAACAATTTGTCTCCGGCGACATACTCCCCATCCTTCACATTCAGCCGAAGTGCAGAGGCATCAAGACTGCTTTTGATATTCACTCGGACAGGTTCTGTTTTCGTTTCGTTTTTCCCATCCGAAACCGTAAAATAATAGTCCAGCGTTTTCTTGCCGATTAAATCCGGCAAGTAGACGGTATGGTGGTATAGCGTATCGTTATAGTCCTGTTTTATGATCGATTCCTTATAGACTCCATTGTCGGTTCTAACGAATAATTTTACGGATTTAACCTCTTCATTATCCAGCGCTTCAGCAGTAATAGCAAAGTCACTCAGTTCGTCTGTACTTGTTTTGTCCGTTAAATCATTGATTGTTGGACTGGTCTTATCTTCAATAAGCTGAACCGGCTTAGATGGAACCTGATATTCCCTAACTGCTCCCGGCGTTGCCTTTTCTTTCGCGGCGTTCACCTTTAATTGTTTCGTTGATCCATCCTGAGGAAACGTATAATTAATTCCTTTATCAGTGGCTGCATCGTTGACGTTCGGAACATCATTGTAGTACGCAACGTTCAGTTCCCTTCCGCTGTTTGTCGCGACGACAAGACCTCTCATCAGCGTGTTGGACATTCCGTCGCTGTAAATTTTGACGAGGTTTTTGTTTTCCTCTAGATTACTACCGTAATTTTTATTAAAGTCTGCAGCCGTTTTATCCTGATTTGCTGCGTTTATAATCCAGAAAACGAGTGTTTCCCCTGCCGGAATTACGGCTTCTTCCGGAATGGACGGCCATACAATATCTGTTGCCGCTTCAGCGCCTGAGCGGTATTGAATCTTATAATCTTTAAAGTTCAGTTCTTCGTTTGTGTTGTTATAGACCTCAATAAATTCATAGCCATCCGAGCTGCCCACGTTCGTTGAATTCGGCACAGCTTCTGTTATGAGAAGGGGAGGCACATTTGCAGGATTGGCGTTCGATGGAGCGATGGTAATCGTCGCCTCTTCAGTTTGCGCCGTATTTTTTCCGTCTGAAGCACTCACGTAATAGACCAAATCCGCCACAGCATCACTGCCGTCGATCTGGCCTGTGTAGGAATCTGGTTTATCAGGTGACGCTGTCATCGGAACAGCTTTAAACTCCGATTCACCCGTTTTTTTATAGTGTAGCTGAGCCTGTGACACCATTCTGTTGTCTTTAATCTCTGCTCTAATCAAAATCGGAGAATAAGCAGACCCGCTTGCAACCGGTTCGAATTTAATGCTTGGAGCTTCTGTATCCGGTCCTGCCGGTTTATAAGCCTGTTCTTCCTCGATGGTTCCTGGTGTCGGCACTGCAAGTGTTTTGAACGTTTTCATTGCAGTCCCGGACTCCGGTGCCTTGAAATGGATATCGGCTCCTTCATCGTTTGATTCGTTGGGAAGGTAAGAAGCGGATACAACAGGCTGGCCGTTCTCATCTTTTATTAGGATGCCGCGGTCACCGCCATTAGCAAACCCTTTAAAATTCACTTTAAAAGCGAAAAGGTTATCCTCTCCTAGTGTTACTCCATAATGCTGATTAAAGTCTGAAGCTGTTTTACCGTTAAGGTTGAACCATAAAACAGCCGTTTTCCCTGGTTTAATCGTGACCGGAGGCATTGGAGTAATTTCGTAATCAGATCCAGGTGTCTTTGGATATTGATAAACAAATTTACATTTACTTAAGTCCATCTCTGAATCGGTTGGATTATAAAGCTCTATGTATTCAAACGAATCCGTACCTTTATTATTTGGAGAGATCTCCGTAATCAAAAGCTGTGTCGCCCTCACTTCCTGCTCTGCTGCCTTTACAGCACCAGCAGGTATTGCACTTACAATTGTTGATAAGGTAAAAACAAATACAAGAAATCCAGATAAAAGCTTGTTCTTCCTCATGATTAACCCCCGCTATCCTCGTAATATCGCCATAATTTTACATATGGATTACTAAGATAGCTGGGGGAATTTTTAAAACATTCGTAAATATTAATTAATTTTACAATGTAAAAATTAACAATTTTCCGATTGACTTTTTTAGATTAATGCTTGTTGTTATTTACGTAGCAAGTATTCGCTAGGTACCTATGGTGGAGTTTATAAAGCCGGTCAAACTTACTATTTAGACAATCTCGCATCTTATTTAGCCGGTCGGAACCGGAATTTGTCCGCTGCATTTTATTTGTCCGATGGCACACTTTATTTAGCTGTCCCGCTTTGCTTTTTAGCCGTTCTTTACACTTTTTTGGCCGATCGGAACCGGAATTTGTCCGTTGTATTTTATTTGTCCGGTGGCGCACTTTATTTAGCCGTTCCACTCTGCTTTTTAGCCGTTCTTCATACTTTTTTAGCCGATCCTACCCTTAATTTGTCCGCTGCATTTTATTTGTCCGATGGCGCACTTTATTTAGCCGTCCCGCTTTGCTTTTTAGCCGTTCTCCCCACTTTTTAGCCGGTCGTACCCTTAATTTGTCCGCTGTATTTTATTTGTCCGATGGAGTACTTTATTTAGCCGTTCCGCTCTGTTTTTAGCCGTTCTCCCCACTTTTTTATCCGATCGGAACCGGAATTTGTCCGTTGCATTTTATTTGTCCGGTGGTGCACTTTATTTAGCCGTTCCACTCTGCTTTTTAGCCTTCCTCTACACTTTTTTAGCCGATCGTACCCTTAATTTGTCCGCTGCACATTATTTGTCGGATAAATCTTCGCACCTGCCGCCATTACCGACAAGGTTTATAGACTAACTTTCCACAACTCCTTCTTGTCGTGAAAATATAGTGTCCCTGTATGATCCGGCGTTACTTGATCCGTACCATTCCGTATAATGGAAGTTTTGTAGCTTTTCATATCAAGCTTAAACAATACCTTCTCCACCGTGCCATATACATTGCCGTCTTTTCCAATGGCAAGGGATGCATGAGGTGTGTAGCCTGAGACGCTTTTCACGACCGGACGCTGGATGGTGACACCTTTTCCAGGGGTATAGATAAACACGTTTCCATCCGCTATTCCGACGATTCGGCCATCCTTGGCAGCGGCAAGGGCTGAGATATATTGTACGTGCTTAAACGGAAGGCGGATGATTTCAGGCTTTGCCATTAAATTGCCTGCCGGAAGGGCAAACAGCACAGCGTTTGTTTTGTTCTTATCTACATTTGCTTTCCCGAAAATGGAGGTTCCGGCGTATACTTTTTTACTCCCTGAATGATATGCAAGGGAAACGATGCTTTGGTCCTTTACGATTTGATGGCGGATAGAAGCTTTTCGGCTCGCTGTATCATAAATGGCAAGCGCTCCTCCGTTTTTCCCCGCTCTCGGTGCGGTTCCAAAAACAATTTGTTTTGAACCGGGTACAGCTGCAGCTGCCATTGGCCGGTCCTGGCCGCTTCCATCAAAAGCTGCGACCTGTTTAGGATTTTTTCCGGCAACCCAAGCAGCAGACGGATTGTATTCCAATATTTTCGCACCGGGATAGACACCAAAGTACAGCTTTCCATTCGCTGAAGCCATGCTCTCCATTTGGCCGATTGCTTCTTGTATGACACTTGTTCCAGTTGAAGGGTGGTATGTTCCCATCTTTCCGTTCAAAAATCCGGAGCTGTATATTTTCCCGTCAGCCCCTGCTCCGATTTTATGTACCTCTACCGCTTGCGGAGGCAGTACAAGATTCAGGTTTTCATAGGAATGGCTAGAGGCTTTATAGGTAAAATAGCGGTCGGCATTTCCTACCTTGCCTGTTAAAACAGCTTCGGGTGAACCTGGGAATACAACGAAATCAAGGGACACGATACTGGTTGGAATTCGGTTATTTACCACAAGCTCCGATTTTTTAGAACTTAAATTATACCGGTACAGGGATGTGCCATTTGCATAATAAACGGCATTTTCTTTAGGGGATTTAGGTGACACCCCTTTAGAGGTTGCCGCGAGCTCCCCTGTCAGCTTCTTGCTTTTCGCATCAAATACGAGAATCTTATTTTCTGGATTGAGCTTCACAAAAACAAGCGAGCCAACCACTCTAATGGAATCAATCTGCTTCTGTGACATATACCTGGATGGAAGCATGCTCTGCTTTTTCGCTGTTTTAATGTCATATGAAACGAGCGTTGCAGGTGAGCCGGTTCCAATAAACAGCTGCCGGTTTGCATCATCCGCTGCCACGCTTTTCGCATCCTTTTTCCCTGAAACGACCGTTCCAAGATCTTTAAATTTGCCGGATGCATAGCTGAAAAGCCTTCCTTCATTGGCAGAAACCCCATAAACAATTCCGCTCTGCGCACTGTATGCAAGTCCCCAAATCGTCGTTCCATTTTTCGAGGTTGCTTTTCCTGCTTTCGCAAGCTTCATAGAATTCGGATCATAACGGTAGAGCAGTTCCCCTGGAGTGGTGCCAATCCATACTTGCTCGGAATCGGCGTGTATAGACCAGCCGGCCGTTGAACCATCCAGAGACTCGGAATCCACCACTCTTCCAGTGGATAAATTGGTGACAATGAGTTTGGCCGGAAGACCCTGCAACACGGTATACATGAGCGGCTCCCCTTTTTTATTCATGGCACTTGCTGCTGCTGTTACATTTAAATTGGTGATTTGAGGTCCTATTTTTTGAAAAATTGGAGCTGAACTTGCTTTAGGCTGCAGGAAAAATCCTAAACAACACGTCATAATCCATGCACTAATCAAAATTTTTTTCATTTCCTCAGTTCTTCCTTCCTGTATTTCCCTTTAGCATTCTAGTATTTTACAAGTTTTTATAGACAATTTTACTTAGATATGGCAAAATTTCATCAGTAACGCTAACTGTCAATCCCTACTTATGTATCGGTTTAAATAGACTATTATGAATGGAACGAGGGAAAAAAGCTTGAGAGCGAAAAAACAGAATAAGAAACGGAGAACGTGGCTATGGATCACTCTATCCGTCATCGGGGTTTTATTGCTGGGAGCCGGTTTATACGCGGGATATCTAATTAAACGAACAAATGATACCGTTGCCAATATTCAGGAAGAGGTCAAAATCGAAAAGACGACGCCTATTGTGAACCTGGAAAAGAGAGACCCTATCTCCATCCTGCTTATGGGCGTGGACGAACGGAAGGATGATCCCGGCCGCTCCGATTCTCTTATCTACATGACGGTCAATCCGAATAAAAAAGAAATGCACATGGTCAGTATTCCAAGGGATACAAGAACGGAAATTGTCGGGAACAATACGACGGACAAAATTAATCATGCTTACGCATTTGGCGGTACAGCGATGACCATTGCCACTGTTCAGAAATTCCTCGGAGTCGATGTCGATTATTTTGTAAAAGTCAACATGGAAAGCTTTAAGCAGATTGTTGATACAGTGGGCGGCATCCAAATCAACAACCACCTTGCTTTCACCTATGAAAATGAAACCTTTAATAAAGGTACGATTACACTCAATGGCGAGCAGGCACTTAAGTATTCAAGGATGAGGTATGAGGATCCGGATGGCGATTTCGGCCGCCAGCTTCGTCAGCGTAAAGTAATTGAAGCGGTCATTGCCAAAGGAGCCACTATTCAATCCATTACAAAATTCAGCGATATGCTGAGTGTCGTCGAAAACAATGTGAAAACGAACCTTTCCTTTGATAATATGTGGGATATGGTTTCAAATTATCGGGATGCGAGCAGCAAAATGGTTCAGCATTCAATTGATGGAAAAGGGACAAAAATCGATGGGGTGTATTACCTCGAGGTGCCTGAAGAAACGCGCACTGCCTTAACTAAAGAACTGCAGGAGAGCCTGGACATCACACCAAGCACAGCCAGCACTAACTAAATCCGGTAAAACCGGATTTTTTTATTTTAAACTAGGTATAAAGACTCATTTTATATAAATTCCTTCTTCTTCCTCTAGCGCAAAATTCCTAATCCCACTTATAATATGCTAGCAGACTTCAAAATCCGACAAATTTCTACTATGGTGATTCCATTGACTCCACACTTTAAAAACCCGCTAGCATGGCTGGGAACCATCACATTAACGATACTTGGCATTCTCGGTAACTATTTCTCGATTGAAATGTTTTTTGGCATTGATTTTTTATTTGGATCCATCTTTGTTTTCATCATCATCTACACATATGGCTTTAAGCCTGGACTGGCTGCCTCCCTATTGACAAGCCTTGTCACCTTCTATTTGTGGAATCATTTTTTTGGCGTCTTTATTTTGACCGCTGAATGCCTCATCGTATACTTGCTTCACCGCAGGAGAGGTCTGAATGTCGTCATTCTCGATGCATTGTATTGGTTTGCCATCGGAACCCCGCTCATTTTTCTCTTCTATTACGGGGTAATTGGCACTGAGGTGCTGGACACCACAATTGTCGCTCTGAAATATATGGTCAACGGAATATTAAATTGCCTTATTTTTTCAATTCTTCATTTGATTTATCAGCAGTACATTTTGAAAAAAGCACGAACAAAAAGCTTTCAGGAGCTCCTTTTTATCACCTTCACCTCCGTCTTTCTTATTCCTTCCATGTTCCTGCTTGTCTATGAGGGGAATAAAGTATACCGAAGTGAACTCACGGATATTAGAGAAATTGCTTCCGTAAAAACGCAAATGATTAGCACCTCTTTAACGAGCTGGGAGTCCACTCACCGGGCATCACTAAATACATTGAGACTCTATATCGCAAGCAGCGGCAATATGGATAATCATTTGAAAGACCTTGGCCGCACGCTTCCGTTCGTTCAGGATATTTATGTTTTTGACCATCGGAAGGAATTGGATTACCTCTACTCAGAAGCTTCAAATCTCCCGTTCTATGACGTGACCATGCTCAAGCTGACAGAGCTGCACCCTTATGTAACGGATGTTTACTTTAATCAATTCACTCGAGAGCAGATGACGAGCATCGTTGTTCCTATTCATGAAAATAATTACACGGGCTTTGCCGTTGCAACCTATAAGCTTAAGGATTTGCTCATCATGCTGAATCGAATGGAGCCGCATGAAAACATCGAGGTCAGCTTATATGATGAGCATACCTTGACGATGTATGATTTGAGCCAGCTGAAAAACGGCCAGCTTTCGAGTGACGTCAATTTATCAAAACCGTTTATTATGCAGCCTGCTGAAGAGCTGAATACGAATAAAATGAAGCGCTGGAAGCAATCATTTTTAGCAGAAAAAGCGGATATTCCATTTATCCCCTGGCATCCCTTTACAACGGTAAAAATTGAGCCGTATCAAAATGATTTGTACCTCAGCTATATTAAGCTGTTCGGCCTGGTCCTGATTATTATCGGATTCTCATTTTTCATCGCCTATTGGCTGAGCAATATGCTGGTATCATCCATTCGCAGGCTTTCTTTTATTACAGATCAGCTTTCTGCTTCAAAAGTGACATCTCAGAAAATACGATGGCCTAGAACGAGTATTACAGAGGTTTCCAGGCTGATCAAAAGCTTCGAAACGCTGATTAGTGATTTTAACCGGGTCATGCTTGAGCTCAGAAACAAACAAAAGAAGCTCGAGTACTTTGCCCATTTTGATGTCCTGACGAATATGCATAACCGGTATTCCTTTTCGGAACAGCTGGAAAAAGAGCTGAGGCTCGCCTCGCAGTTTGACCGTTCCGTTGCCGTTATGTTCTGTGATCTGGATCGCTTTAAGCTCATCAACGATTCCCTCGGGCATGATACCGGTGACGAATTGCTGAAGGAGCTTGCTGATACAATCCGCGGCATTTGCGGGGAACGCGCGATATTATGCCGCCATGGGGGCGATGAATTCCTGATCGCCCTTCCCGCAAACGGAGAAGAATCCATTGAGTCTATTTCTAAAAGACTGCTTGAAGAAATCTCAAAGCCCATATCCATTGGTGAAAATGAAGTCAGTGTAACGTGCAGCATCGGAATCAGCCTTTATCCAAATCACGCGGATACGATTGATGACTTGATCTCAACTGCTGATATTGCCATGTATAGTGCGAAGGAAAAGGGAAAGAACACATTTGAATTCTTTAATCCGGAGCTGAACAACAATTTAGCACGGAGAGTCCAGATAGAAAATGAACTGCTAAAGGCGCTGGAGCTTGAGGAATTCACGCTTCATTACCAGCCGCAGGTATCGCTTGCAACGAGGGAAACGACCGGCCTTGAGGCGCTGATCAGATGGAACAACCCCCGCCTCGGCAGCGTGTCCCCGGCTGAATTTATCCCTGTGGCTGAGGAGACCGGGATGATCCGCAAAATTGGTGAATGGGTCATCGACCGCGCAGCGAACGATTTGAATCAGCTTAAACAAGCAGGCTGCGGCAATCTGAATGTGGCCGTCAACATTTCCATTAAGCAGTTTTATCATGAATCCCTGCCTGCTTTTATTATGGATAAGCTTCATGAGCACAGCATTCCTGCACAGCAGTTTAAAATTGAAATCACCGAAAGCGTTGTAATCGACCATTTTGATCTCGTCTTGAAGCAGCTCCAAACACTGAAGGAAGCAGGCATTGCCATCGCCCTCGATGATTTCGGGACAGGATTTTCTTCATTGAATTATTTAAAAATCCTTCCGATCGATATTGTTAAAATCGACCGCTCCTTCATTCAGGACATTCTTAGCAATGAACAGGATGCAGCCATCGTTCAAGCCGTCATTCAAATTGCCGAAAGCAAGAGCCTGACGGTGATCGCAGAAGGCGTGGAAACGAATGAACAAGCCGCCTTCCTCCACTCAATCGGCTGTCCTCAGGGACAAGGCTATGTGTTCAGCAGACCGCAGCCAATCGAAGAGATTATGAAACAGCTAAAAACGAAAGGGTGACCGGATATGGCTCGGTCACCCTTTTTTCTATTTGAACGGATACTTGTCATTCCAAAAGTTATGTTCCATTAAATACCTGCGCCGCTGCTGAAGGGTCATGGCAAGCTGAGAGGTTTTTCCAATCTTACTTGTTATGTATTCTTTTAACAGAGGGATAAACAATTGATCTCCATTAGATAAAATCACAACCGATTTGTTTTTCGATGACCGAACTTCCTTCACATGATCGACTGCAAGCCAGATAACCTGATCACTTTTAGGGGACATGGTTGGAAACATATAGATGTCATTGAATTCACATATACATACTGGCAGCAGCTTCTGTCCCACCAATATTTCTCCAGCTGCCTTTAAACGCCCCTTATAGCTGCTTCCATAAAATACACAATTAAACTCAATCACAAACGTTGCGGGTTTCTTGATGATCAGCTTCTCATGCTCTTCATGAATAATCGTATACACATGACCATATTCGTCCCATTTCGATTCGAGAGCCATGGTCTTCTTTTGAATAAAATATTGCTCAACGATTTTCATTTGTTCTCCCCCTTCTGCTAATTTAAGATAAATGGTATGATATGGACAGGCAGTTTTCTGCTGCACCTGATCTCTTAACACGCTTCCTTGCAGGGCTTGAGTGTTAAGGGATTTTTTGCTTTTCCTGAGCTTCATTTCATTTCACCCCCTTTAACGGAATGTTCAAATAGTAACATATAACTATTTTCAAATATCATTATATAGGACTTTTATAACACTAAATATGTTATTTTTGTAAATAAATTGTATATTTTGTTTCGAGAATCGGAGGTAGCCATTATGACCGACACTTATTGGAAAACAGATACCGGGGAGAACTCCTGGAAACGGTACATCTCTTCACTGCTCGTCATCCTTTTATTTATCGTCCTCGGAGGAGCGGTATACGCCATTGGCCTTTTACTATTAACAGCCCTTGACGGCAATCCGGATACATACTTTGACACAGTCCTTGGCAGTGCGGTCGGACTCTCCCCATTCATTGACTTTGTCCTGCTTCATGCCACCTATTTATTCTGGCTGCTCGGATTGTATATAGCGATAAGATTTATCCATAAACGCACGCTCCGGTCTCTCATTACCCATCGCGAACGACTGGATTGGGGAAGAATCGGCTGGGGATTCGGAATATTTATCGGAATCTACCTGATCCTCAATGTAGCCGATTGGCTCCTATTTAAGGATGGCCTTGCATTGAATAACGAGACATCCCCCTCGCAATTTTTAATTCTTCTCGGTCTGGTACTGGTTTTCACGCCGATCCAAACAACCGTTGAAGAGCTATTCTTCAGAGGGTTCCTCGTTCAATGGCTTGGAAAAGGATTGCGCCATCCCATCCTGATCGCCCTGATCATCGCTCTCGTGTTCGGATCCCTCCACTTCGCCAACCCCGAAATGGGCCGGTCCGCGCTGCTGGTTGGATTGGAATACATCGTCGCCGGATTCATGCTCACCTTTATCGCACTGAAAACGGGTACAGCCGAGCTCTCAATCGGTGCTCATGCGGCGAACAACATCTTTTTGTTTCTATTTATATCCGATGAGCTCTCAGTTGGAGGCAAACTGCCGGCTGTGTTCTCCGTATCAGGTGACGTGGATCCCGTTTCGTCACTGATTGGGACGGTGATTATATTTGGGGGGTTTTTTTGGCTGAGTGTGAGGAGGTATGGGGTTGGGCGGGGTTGAATGGTTTTGCACTGGTTTTGCACTGACCCCCGGTTCGGTAAAGGACTAAAGCTCCGTCCCCTTCGATCGCTGAACTTAGTGCTGGATGGGATGGCAGTGATGCTGCTCTGTCCCTTGATGCGGTGGTGCAGCGGGGGTCAGTGCAATGCACTGACCCCCGTTCTGATAAAGCACTAAACCTCCGTCCCCCCATCATCCAAACTCAATATCCATTTGAAGCGGCGGCTTCTTTCCTCTGACCCCTGCTGCGGTGATGCGGTGGGGGTCAGTGTCGGTTTTAAGGGTTAAATACTGACTAGCGGGGCCTGTCCCCCACTCTGCTAAAGAGTGAAAGCTCTGGCACCGCCATCTGTAAACCCTTATGCAGCAAGGGATTGAAGAGATGCTCCTCTGTCCCCTTCTGCGGTGAAGGATGACGGGACTGGCACGGTGCCAGTCCCCACTTTCTCTGCATCACGAAAGCTCTGGCACCTCGCCTGATAACCTCTTCTCCCACAAGGCTTTAAGGCGCCTTGCCTCTGTCCCCACTTGCGGTGAAGAAGAGCGGGTCAGTGCACTGCGCCCTGTCAAGTTTACAGGGTCGATTCTTTTAATTTGATACGCTTTTAGAAAACTCTTTCGGTGATTGATAGCCTAATTTCTTTTGGTATCTTCGCTGATTATAGAACTCCATGTATTCATCTGTCGATTCCACTAATTGTTGTAACGTGCGGGGACGATCTAACCAAAGACCTTCTGTCTTATAATGACTGAAGAATGATTCAATCGGTGCGTTGTCCCAACAGTTCCCCCTTCTAGACATACTACGGACGATTTGATACCCTATAAGTGTGTTTTTGTATTTATGAGACGTGAATTGGTGTCCCTGGTCGCTATGCAGGGTGGCACATTTCAGGTCTCTTTTTTTATCTGCTTTTTTGAGCGTATCCAAGACTAGCTCCGTATCATTCTTGTCACTCAAATGATAAGCAATGATTTCTTTGTTGAATAAATCAATGATGGCACATAGATAGTATCGCTTACTCCCTGCATAGACGTAAGTGATATCAATACATAACTTATCATTCGGATAATCGGTCTTAAAATTACGTTTTAAAAGGTTAGGTGCAAAGTAGCTTTCTTGATCGTAATGTCTGATTTTCTTACGTCTCTGACGTGCATGCAGCCCCATCTTATTCAATAACCTTCTTACACGTTTGTAATTGACGAACAGATCATGGTGATCCCTCAAATAGGTGGTCAATTGGCGGTATCCTTGTCGTCCCTTTTCCTCAAAATACTTCTCCCTGAGAAGAAGGGCCATTTCCTGGTTTCTCTTCTCCTCCTTAGTTAGAGGCCGTGAGAGCCTCTTTTTCCACTTATAATAGCCATATCGGGAAACACCAGCTATGAGACAAAGTTTGTAGATACTATAGTTCTCCACCAAATGATGAATGATTTCAAATCGCTCTGATTTGGTTATCTGCCCTCCTTTCTCAAGGCTAATAACTTTTTTAAGTAAGCATTCTCCGCATCTGAAAAAGCTTTCTCTTCCATTAGCGTCCTTGGTTTAGGCCATCCAGATGGAAGACATCTTCTCGTCGTTTGCCCCTCTTGCTTTTCTGGTTTTGGCTTCTCTTTTACCTGATCCTTTTTAATCCACCGTCTCACCGTTTCGTCAGAAGGGATGCCAAACTCCCTAGCCACACTTAAATAGCCCATATCTGCATGGTCATGATAAAACTTAACCACTTTCTTTTTATATTCCGCTGAGTATTTTCTCATCTGGATCTCCTCCTTTGATTGAAGACACTAACATGTCTAAGGAGACCCTGTAAACTATATGGGGAGCATAGCACAGGCCCCTCCCCTCACCCCCACGGTCAGCCCCCTGCATACTCCCGCCAAACACAATAACCATGCACAGCCCTTTCCCCTCCTCCATACGATAACCCTATACCAAAATGGGTTAGTTTTGAGGAGGACTCTATTTGAAGAAGGCTTTATCCTTGCTGATTGTTTCGCTTTTTTTGCTAAGCGGCTGTGTGATTAATGAGAAACCCAAGACGGTTCAAACCGTTCAAGAGCCCCCTGTTGAAAAAGAAAGCCCGCCTGTTCAGAGAGAAGAAGAGCCGGCTCCAGAGCCAGTGCCTGAACCAGCCCCTGCACCTGAGGAACCGCCTGCTGCGGAGGAGCCTGCAGCGCCTGCTGTTCCGGATGTGAGCGATGCGGAGATGCAGTATTTGGATCAGGTTAGTCCGATGCTTGAACAGCTGTCCGCGGGGCTTTATGCTTTTGGGGAGCTGAATATGCAGGCAAGCGGGGATCCATCGCTTCTGACCGATTCGGGCTGGACGAAGGAAATGGCGAAAGCGCTGGTGCAGATGCAGAGTGCGAGCGATGATTTGAAAAGTCTTCAGCCGCCTCCGGGAATGGCGGAGGTTCATGATTTGTTTCTTTTGGCAGGCAAGGAGATTGATTATGTTGTAGCGCATTACCCGGGTGCTGTTGATTCAATGGATATTGCTGCGATAGAGCAGTGTACGGAGGCGCTATTAAATGTCGGAATGTATATGGATCAGGCTTCGGCATTGCTCGGGAGCTCTCCCCAATCCTATTAGGAAAAGCCAAGATGTCTTGGCTTTTTTTCATATACTTAGGATAATGCGGATTGTCGTGCCCTCACCTTTTTTCGATTGTATTTGCAGGACATCCTTTCGCTTATAGAAAAGTTCAAGTCGGCGAATCACGTTTCGGAGGCCGATTCCGGTTGAGTGGCCGCTGCTAATTTCATGCGCATGATCCTGCTGGTCAAAAATCTTCTGCACCTGATCCTCTGTCATCCCTTCCCCATTATCGGTAATTTCAATAATCGGCGTCCCCCTGCGCGAGAAAATCCGCAGGGCAATTTCCCCGCCGGACTCATTGTTCTCCACTCCATGAATGAACGCGTTCTCTACGAGCGGCTGAAGAGTAAGACTAGGAATCTCCTTTTTCAAACAGGTTTCATCGATTTCCATTGTAAAGGCAATTCGATCGGCAAATCTGGTTTTTTGAATGTAAAAATACTCCTGAACCACGCTCACTTCTTCAGAAAGGGTAACCGTTTTGTTGAGATTGCCAAGGCTGTAGCGGAGCAGCTGGGAAACGGATTCAATTAGACGGCTTGTAACCGGGGCATCTTCTAAGTAGGCCATCCGGACAACCGTATTGAGTGTGTTAAAAAGAAAATGCGGGTTGATCTGGTTTTGCAGGTGCTTGAGTTCAAGCTCCTTTAGCAGCTGATCGAGCTCTGATTTTTCCTCCATTTCTTCAATAAGACGCTTTAAATTATCCTTCATATGGTTAAACGACTCTCCAAGAACACGGATTTCGTCTCTGGATTTGACGGCAATGGACGGTCCTTCAAAGCGGCCGGAAGCAATCTCCTTCGCTGCATCAGACAGCTGCCGGATGGGCCGGGTGACGCCTCTTGAGAAAAAAAGAGCCAAAAGCAGCGCAAGAAGAAGTGTGGAAGAAAACAGGCTGATCGTGAACCATTGAAACGCCTGGTTGCGCTTTTCCATATCCTGATAAAATGCACGGTACTCAAAAAGCTCCATGTTCAAAAGGGTGAGGGTGGATTCCTGCAAATAAGATGAGATATTCTGAACTTCCTTTAAGTGCCTCAGGTAATCCTCAATTTGACTCGTTTTCACTTCCTCAATGGTCGCATCACTTTCTTCAAGCAGGCTCTTCATCATGTTTCGATATTTCAAAAGCTCAGGATCGCCTACTCCCGCAGGTTTTTCTAGCTCCAGCCGATTGTAATTTTTACTGAAGGATTTTTTGAGCTGATCATACTCCTGTACAAACTCCCCATCTTTTTCGACGGCGAAGCCATTAATTTTTTCATAAATAGAGCTCGCCTGCTGGGAAACTTCATTGAACAAAAGAAACCCCTGAAAGCTTTGGTGATACTCGGAAACCATCCGATTGCTGCTGAAATAGATAGAGAAGGTTACGATATTGAATAGCGCGACAAAGACTGAAAAATAGATAAGGAGCTTGCTGCGGATCGATTTCATTGCTGGGCCCCCTCTGGCTTGCCCGGAGTGAGCGGCAGGTCATACTCTCGAATAATGGCCGTATCCGTATGCTGAATCGGTTCCGGACTGAGCCCTTTTTTGATTTGCAGCAGCGTTTCGACCCCTTTATAGCCCATTTGATACGGATATTGAACGACCGTCGCCTGGATGGTGCCCTTTTCAATGTATTTTAGCGTCTCCGGCAACGTATCGAAGCCAATTACATACGTCCGCCCGTCCTTTTTCAAATACTCCGCTACCTGCGCAATGCCGATCCCATCCAGAGCGCTCGTCCCGTAAAATGCATTGAGTTCCGGATATTCCTGAAAAAATTCGTATGCGGCCTTTACCGCACCCGCCTTGGTAATATTGGATTCTTTTTGAGCTGCGACCTTGATACGAGACTGTGATTTAATTGCATCTAAAAACCCCTGCACCCGCAGCTTCTGATGGGACGCCTCGAAACTCCCGGTAATAATCCCAACCGTCTGAGGCCCCTTCGTATCAGCCATCAGCGCCTTTCCCGCAAGAAAACCGGCATAATAATTATCCGTCCCGATATACACCGACCGCTCACTGTTCGGCGCATCCGTATCAATCGTCACAACCGGAATACCCTTTTCTACTGCTTTATTTAAAAGCGGCGTAAACTCCTGATCGACAATCCCCTGTGTCAGCAGTCCATCGACCTGTCCCGCAATCGCCATATCAATCGTTTTCAAATGCTCATCTATATTTGCCTGCTTCGGACCAAGGAATTCAAGAGAAACCCCATGCTCCGCCGCCGCATCCTGAGCCCCTTCCTCGACCAGACTCCAGTACTCGTTATCTAGCTCCTCAGGAATGAGGACAAAATGAAACGTATGCTTTGGATCCGTCTTCCCTGCTGCAATTTCCGTCACATGAAAGGTTTCCTTTCCAAAGTAAATGGTCATGGCAGCCGTTGTTGCAAAAATAAGAATAGCAGAAAGGTAGAGAAATCGTTTGAGGTACGCCATGAGGTTCTCCTTGTAAGCGTTTTATTTCTATTGTAGGAGATTTGGCGGGGGTTGGGAAGGGGGAAGTTTGGGTGTGTGCACTGACCCCCGCTCTGATAAAGGACTAAAACTCCGTCCCCCTCTCACTTTTTCCGTTGTGCCGCATGAGGTTCGGCGGTTTGTGCTCTGTCCCCTGATGCGGTGATGCGGCGGGGGTCAGTGCAACGCACACAAAAAAAAGAAGGGTCTCCCCTTCTCACCTGCTGCGTGCAGCGTCTCTCATTTTCATGATGGAATAGCTTGTGATGGCTGCGATGATGGCGCAGGCGAATCCTGTGTACACGAATCCCATTTGGGCGGTTCCCGCCTGAAGCTGCAGCGTTAAGTAGTAGCCGAAGAAGACGAGGACTCCGAGGAGAGAAACGTTGCGAACCAGCTTTAAGTAGGATATATAGGATGCTCGGTCAAAATTAAACATAGTCATTACCTCTCAATCAAATAATCTTGTAAGAGGATATTTACCCGTTTTTGCAAACCTTAAACATCCGATTGATTTTTTTGCTGACCCCTTCGGTTTTTCCATTTGTTCAGGAGAATAATGACGATGACAAAGTATATTCCACTGGCAATAAGCAGTGAAGTTGTGTCAGTTCCGAAAAATTTATAAAGAATGGGTCCGCCGCAGACAGCTGCTATCAGGTACCACATCCAGAAGGATAGATTGTTCATGGGGAGCCTCCTGTTTTGTTTTCTTCTATTATACAAATTAAATCGATATACCACAAAATCATTGGAAATTTAAGGAATCACGTTATACAATCCTCTATATTCGGGTATGTATCATTAACGACTAAAGGAGGGCAAAACCATGGTTAAAACCGGTGATGAAATACAATGGGCGGAGGTTTTGGCAAGGCTTCAGGATGAATTGGCAGAGCTGAACGAAGATTTTAACCGGAATTTTATTAAGCCGAACATTGTCCTGTCCGGGAAAACGGGCGTTGGGAAGAGTACGCTTATTAATGCGGTATTTGGTTTTAATGAGGCGGAGACCGGTGTCGGCAAGCCGGTTTCACAGGCACTTATTGAGTATCGGATTCCGGAAGCACCGGTTCACCTTTTTGATACAAAAGGGATGGAGCTTGACCTGGAGCAGCGTGAGATCTCACGCAAACAGATTGTCAGCGAAATTCGGAAACGGGCTTCTTCTACAGATGCGGCGGACCACCTTCATATTATGTGGTATTGCATTTCTAATGAAAGCAGACGGCTCGAGAGTACAGAAATTGAGTGGATCCGCAGCTTTTCCGAATACATGCCGGTCGTCATTGTGTTAACGCAAACCTTCGATCAGAATGAAGCGTTTCTAAAATTTATAAAAGAAGAGCTCCCCCACCTTCCGATTTGCCGGGTACTGGCAAAGGAAAAAGTATTGCTGGGCGAGGTAAAAATTCCTCAGCATGGTTTAACCGATTTGATCGACAGGACGCTGGATATCATTCCGGAAGCGACTAGACGGGCGTTTACGGCGGCTCAGAAAATTGAAGTAGAACGGAAAATTGATTCAGCAAAAAAGCTGATTCAGGAGCGGCTCGATTCAAACAGCCCGGTGAGCTATAAAAATCTCGCCCACGCGGCTGAAGCATTCCCGATCGGCATGGATATGATGGGCCGAAGCGCTGTTTACTTGTATATGGCGAAAGACATTATGACAGTCATGGGCATTCCCGTAAACCGCAACTTCCTGAAGTTCACTAAGGAAGCAAGGCCGCTCCTGCAATCCATTCTGCTTCCATTCGTTGCCTCTGAAGGCGGGCGCGCAATCGGCAAAGCTGCCCTTAAATACGGTACGAAGCAGCTGAGCAAGGAAGGCGCCTCCACCCTAGCCAAGCTCGCCGGAAAAACGGTCGGTAAAGCCAATCTGCTTCTTTCTCCGATTGTCGGACTCGTCGCAGGGAGCTTCAATCGGAAAGTCACCGAAGCCATCGCCAACTCCTTTATTAATACATGTGCGGACTTTTTAAGACAGGAAATCAGCTACAAGGACTACTCCACTACTGAAATTATGGAGAAGCTTTCAATTGGGATGAAGGTACGGATGAATGAGAATAAGGAGAAAATTGAGGAGCTTGCGGTGAAAAGCTAAATAGGCATAACGTTTTATCGAAAAAGCTCGACATTTAATTTTTAGTCACTATAGAATTACGGTCACCAATTCATGAATCAGCCTGCTATTTAAGCAGGCTGATTTTTTCTCGTGTTTTAAGCACTAGTTTTATAGAATAATCTGGTTAACTTTTCAATAATTTGGGTAAAAACACTAAATAAAGATCAAATTACTGCAAAAGTCACACTGTTTTTTTCTAATATAAGGTAAATTACCCATTCAACCTAATTTATCCCATCGTTTATCATAGAATAATGCTTACATATTTTGACGAAATTTCACATTACAATAGATATTAATTTTCAAGGGGGTTACGGATCATGTCGTCCTATTTATCCTATCTTTATGAACAATTAAGAATAAAAGAGGACCAGCTCGAGAAGCTTGAAACCGCTAAACCAAAGCTAGAAGGAATTCAGCAGGAATTTAAAGCAAAGATTACAATGTGCAAGGAACCTGAGCTGACTTCAGACACCTATAAAGGGGATCATGCAACGGATTTCGATAAAATCCGAACAGAATTAAAAGAAGAATATAAAGACATGTACGATGGGCAGCTTGAGGATGTCCTCAATCAGATTCAAGGGAAAATAGAAGAATTAAAAGCAGAGATTACGAATTTAAAAGATCAGATTAAAAAAGAAGAAGCAAGACTTGCTGCTGAGGCTAAAGCTGAGGCAGATGCCGCTGCGAAAGCAAACTAGAAAGGAGTACATAAAATGAGTGAAGAAATTGTATTAGATATTGATGAAGTAAATAAAGCAGTCGATGGGCTGCAGTCATCCTCTCAAGGCTTCACCTCCTCCCTGGCAAGCGACTTCGCAAGCGGAAACGAACTGGATGCTGTAAAAAAAATTAACGAGTTGAATAAAGCACTTCAAGATGCCGCAGATCAATACAAAGCGCTTCTTTTAAAAAACATCCAGGCAACAAAAGAATCTGTCCAATCCATGAAGGATACAGACGACGAATTGGCGTCTACCTTCAAATAAAGAAAGGAGGTTTTCTAAGCAATGAAAACTCTTGACGTCGAATCATTGAGCCAAGGCATTAAAACAGCCCTGGCAGAAATCAAATCACAAAAAGAGCAGCTAAAGAAAATGGAGGCGGATGTCAAATCCATCGAAAACCTCCATACAGCCCTTACCGGTAAAGGCGGCCAGGCAATCCGTTCCTTTTACGGTGAAACACATAAGCCTCTTCTCGCCTACTATGATTTCTTATTCGAGAACTACGAGCGCGTTTTGAAGAAAATGAAAAAAGATCTGACCGAGCTTGAGCCAGAAAAAAATGGAGTGATCAAACAGAGCTTTCTGGAGGGTGAACTGACCCAGGGACTGAACGAAACCAAAAACTACACCTCCGATCTGACTGACGAAGCAAACGGAATCATCGATACCATCAAATCCATCGCACCCGTAAGTAATCTTGACGACAGCGGTGTAGCTGGTAAAGTAAGTGATGGAAAGAAAGACATGGAAGAAACCCTCAAGCAGCTAACTGAGTATGACCAAACTCAAACCTCTGAGCTCACGACCGTAGACCAGGACGTGCAAAAATTGAAGTCATATGTCAGTGAAATTTCCGGTATGTATGAAAGCGGGAAACTGTCAGTTGGGGGGTATGTGCCGGGGCAGCTGTCCAAAAATAAAAATTACGACTCCTTAAAAAGTGACCTTTTGATTAAAAGATTAATGAATGTTGGAGACACCACAATGTCAGTTTTGGATAATGTCGGAAAAAGCATTGGTAACGGGGACTATGCATTAATGGGTTTTCAACTTATTTCAACAGGATTAACAACTAAATTCAGTTCAAAGCTTAAAGTGAAATACAAAGGCGGCATCAAACCCGGTTTTTGGGATCGGGTTAGAGGAAATTACAAATTTACAGTCCAGATCGATAGGGAATGGACTGCCAAAGGAAAGCATAGAAACCCGCATGCAAAGTGGCTTAAGAATTTTGCAGAACAAGCAACACCTACAAACCCTATCAAAAAGCTGGCTCATCAATTCATTAAGTCTTATGATAGTCCTTCACACTTAGTTAAGCACGCTGCTGGTTATCCAAAAAACTTCAATGGTTGGCTAGATGGGAAAACATTTTTAAAAGGATATGAAAAACGTATAGGACATGGCATAAAAGGATTGGTAAAGGATACTTTGAACGCAAAAGGATTTACAACAGTTGCCAAAAGAGTACCATACGTATCCTATGCAGTCTCAGCTGCTGGAAATGTTGGAGAATTTTTCAGTGCTGAAAATGCAAAAAAATCTGTAATGGAACGAAGTGGTCGAATGGTAGCAGGCATTGGGACAGACATTGTAGCAATCTCTGCCGGTGCTAAAATTGGGGCAATTGCTGGAACTGCAATCGGAGGTCCCGTAGGCACAGTAGTTGGAGGTGCTGTTGGAGGCTTAGTCGGTGGTATAGCGAGTTCTGTTGTTGGTGATAAAATTAAGGATGTTGGAGAAGCAGCCGGACGTGCAATTGAAAAAGAAGCAAAGAAAATCACCAATAATGTGACGAATTCTGTAATAGGCTGGTTTAATTAAATCTAATCATCAACTAAGGAGTTAAAAAATGTTTCTTGTAGCAGAAATTATAAAAAATACAGTGCTTATTCTCTCTATAATCCAATGTACTTTTGCTGCTTGCATTATTTTACTTGGAGATACTCTTTATGACCAGTTTGAAGATGGTGTAATACACAATGCAAAAAATATCTTTTCTAAATCATGGAATTTCGTAGCGTATATTTTGTTCGGTATTGGCCCTTTTATATACAAGAAAAAAGCTCAACACCATAACTGGTTTGTTAAAAGAGCAATTATGACTTCATGGGTCTTATTAATGATCATAGTATTTGTTATTATCAACCTTATTTTAAGCAGTATAACAAACCTACTTGCTTAATAATAAAGAAAGGAGCTATGAATGAATTATCAGCTTGTATGTACAACGGAGGAGCTCGCGATATTAGTTTCAATTTGCGGTTATCCAGAATTCTCTAACGGGATTGCAGTTACTTCTTTTGGTGATCGGACTGAAAAAGATTGGAACCTGGTGACTCAGGTCACCATTCCCCAATTGATTCTCAAAGAAATCTGGGATGAACAGAAAGAAGCAGCAGGACTATTGCCAATCAGCGAGACTATGCACACCTTCATCCAATCATACGTAGAATCCAAAAGAATGATTCGTTGCTCTGATTTACCGAACAAAAGTGCATTCATGTTTCATAAAGCAACAGATAATGGCTGGCTCGCTCATATTATATATAAAGATATTATCCATGAATTCTTTTATGTAGAAACAGAAGAAATCCCTAAACTTATTAGAGATTACTATAAATTTGAGTTTACCAGCGAATTTAAAAATCATGAATTCAACTTATCAGAAAGTGACTTTGATGCATTGAGCAAGCAGGACCATATGAATCAAATTCTTTCTAATATGGACGCATCTGAGAGTCAAAGCTTCGAGAAATTTTTAGCAGACCTAAAGGAAAGCGATTGGTCCCTCTTTAACATTTCAAATTTTTCATTATTTGAAAAACAAGAAGATGCATATCTAGAAAACATTGTATTCTTCCTCCCTTCAACGAACGGGGTATGGGTGGCAGAATATACGGATGATGCAAAAACCCCTGTGTCCATCCGCCTAACCCCTGAAGATGAGTGGTATCAAGTGGTAAACGGGGTTGGGTTTGTTGCTGCAGCATCATCATAAGGAAACTGCAGGGAATTCCTGCAGTTTTTTATTTTGTTATTCACTAGAAAAAACGAACCTTACCAGACAAAAATGGATTTAAGTCCTTACAAAAAGCATTTGATTTTCGGTTCGTGTTTTAACTTCATGCGATACTAAAAAGTCAAATATAAAACTAGTTTTCTAAAGGAGCGCAACATGATTTCTAACGGTGTAATTACTATTATAGAGCTCTGTATGGGGGCTATAATAGCTGGTCAATTCGGTTACGCCCTTGCTGTATTGATTCTAGGGAGAGTACAAATAGAATACCTTGAGTGGGGAATATTCGAGAAAATACTAACAACATATTTTTGAAATGTAACAACTTTATTTTGTACTCTATCGCGGGACTCGGTCCATTTCTTTATTATAAGACCCAAAGAAATTCATGGATTTTATCTAAACTGATTTATATTCTTTATCTAATCATAGCTGGAGTTATTGCTATCATTCTATTTAATGCTGTCAGTCATATTCTTAGGTTTATCATTTGAAGGGGTTTTAACTCATGGAATCAATAACAGAGATATTGAAAATCGGTGTAGCTCTGATGCTCACGGCGCAATGTTCCTATTGTTTTTCATTGCTGCTGATTGGAAACACTCTTCTCGATTATTATGAGTGGGGGATTTTTGAAAAGCCTAAACATTGGCTTCCAAAAACAACAAACTTTATTCTGAAAGGTATTTTCGGGCTTGGGCCCTATCTTTATAAGAGGCTGCAGCACCATTCTTGGCTTTTTAGAAAACTGATTTTTTTCATATGGACCAACTTGGTTGTTGCAGGCAGTTTTTTATCTTATTTATTCATTAGCTTCGTCCTTGATTTATTTTACTGATCAAATGCTGGTTTAACAAATCAGTCTAAGGGGTCTTCATCATGCATTCACCAAAAGAATTAATTGAAGCTGTCGTTTTAATTCTCTTAGTCAGTCAGAACGCATATGCTTTCACCTTAATCATCATGGGAAATATACTCTTAGAATATTATGAATGGGGGATTTTCGAGGATCCAGAACATTGGGTTACGAAAACCACAAATTTTATTTTAAGATTTTTGTTTGGAATTGGACCCTATTTTTATAAAAAAACGCATAATGGAAAACGCTCCTGGTTAACTAGGAAATTACAATACATAGGCTGGTATCTTTTATTCTCAATTATCTGTATCCTATTTTATTCAATCTTAAGTTCTGTTCTTAGACTATACATATAACCTGAGGGAGGGGGTGAGCATTGAACCATATGTATCCTGCATGAATTCTATCCTTGGGGTAACTTTACTATACATATTATTAGGAAAATAACTTAATGGGGTTTGCAATCTTAAAAGTAGTTGAAATAGGTATCCTTATTACCCTTTGTTCTCAATTTGCATACGCTCTTGTGATACTGATTTTAGGGGAAATACAAATAGAATACTATGAATGGGGAATTTTTAAGGAGCCGGAAAACTGGTTTCAGAAAATAGTAAATTTCATTTTGAGACTATTAGTTGGCATTGGACCTTATATATATTACAAAACTCAAAATCGTTCATGGATCTTATCTAAATTACTATATTCCTTATTTCTGATTTGCCTTATCATATCTGGGATTATTTTTTATTATATTATATCGCGCTTAGGCAATTTAATTACCGGTTAAGAACAATCCTTAATAGGAAAGTGATAATTCACAGGAAAATAATAAATCCCCATATAGTTAAATACATCTATAGGAGCTCAAAAGATGATTTCCACAGGCCTAATTAAGATTATAGAATTATGTATGTTAGCCATTCTAGCAGGTCATTTCGGCTACGCCTTTGCTGTGTTAATTTTAGGCAGGGGACAAATAGAATATTTTGAATGGGGTATTTTCGATAAGGGCTCTAATGTATTTGGTAAACTTATTAACTTTTTCTTATACTCCATTGTTGGCCTAGGTCCATTTCTATACTACAAAAGTCAACGAGAATCTTGGATCTTATCCAAATTACTATACGTTCTTTATCTCGTACTTGCAGGAATAATCGCAATTATCTTATTTAATGTAATTAGTCGAACTCTATATTTTTTTAGCTAGCATGAGGAAATTAATTGCGGGAGCATCTATATGAATACTGAGATTTCTCTATTAATATTAGAAAATACACTAATTGCTCTTTTGGGAGCTCAGAACGTTTATGCTTTCCTGATTCTACTAACAGGGAGTCTCGTTTTAGATATGTACGAAAACGGAATCCATAAGGAAGGTTCAAAAAGATCGGGGCTTGAATATGTATTTTTAATTATCGGGGTAACGTTATTTGGAATTGGCCCCTACATATACAGAAAACTGGATCAACACTCCTGGATTGTAAAAAAGCTTATTTTCATGCTCTTTTGCATTGGATTATTTATTGGGAGCATTATTCTATTTGCTATCATTATGTCTAGCGTAAAATATGCACTGACTGTATTTAGTTAATTCGACTTAACAACTATGGAGTTAATGCTATGCTTCTCATACCCGAAATCATCAAACATACCGTGCTTATTCTTTCTATCGTTCAATGTACATATGCGGCTTGCATTATTTTGCTTGGGGATACCCTTTATGAACAATTTGAAGATGGTGTAGTATACAATCCGAGGAATATTTTCTCGAAAACATAGAATTTTTTGATCTTCGTTCTTTTTGGAATCGGTCCTTATCTTTACAGAAAAAAAGCCTTGCATCGTAATTGGTTCGTTAAAAGAGTCGTTATGGCTTGGTGGGTTTTATAAATGATAATAGGCACTGTTATTGTGAATCTTATCATTTTCAGTATTACAAACCTGTTTCAATGAGAAGTGGTTCAACTTTCAGGTTCAATTTTTGTTTTTCTGTTCGTCATATTGAACGAATTGATTATACGAGGCAATGAGTTGACAATCCGAAAAAACTGCTCTATTGGTCCCTTCACCACGGTTTTGTCGAAAAATATTTGTCGAAATTGTTCTTTTTATAGCAAAAACCAATTCGTTATATGGTATGATAGTACCAAAATGACGAACAGGAGTGAAAAAATGATCGGAGAACGCATTCGCAAATACCGCAAAGAACGTAACCTATCCCTTACAGAACTGGCTAACCGTGCAGGCGTAGCAAAGTCTTATTTAAGCTCTATCGAACGAAATCTCCAAACGAATCCATCTGTGTTATTCCTGGAAAAAGTCTCTTCTGTTTTAGGCGAGTCCGTGAATACCCTTGTTAATGATACAGAAGAAAGTTCGGGTTTGGATACGGAGTGGTCAGGTTTAGTGAAAGAAGCTATGCATTCTGGGGTAACGAAGGAGCAATTTAAGGAGTTTCTTGAATTTAATAAATGGAAAAATAAGAACGCTCAATAATAAAACAGACAGCCTAAATTCAACGATTTAGACTGTCTTTTCATTTTCAGCAAGTTTTTTTGGTTCCTCGAGTCTTGCCATCGCTCTCCAGATTGTGACTCCTGAATACCCTAGAAGCAGGATACCTGGAAGCACAAGCAGGAGTGCACTGCCTTCTTTCGATTTAGCGAAATCAATAAAATAGCCCAGGTAGGGAATGGTCACACCTGAATATTCCGCAACAACATTGTCAGACAAGACTGGCTCCGTGTCGGCCGTTTTGTTGTTGTCCCCTTTTGTCTTATACAAAACCTGATCTCCGCTTTTCATAACGTCGATAATTCTGTGCGTTACAAGGGTTGTTTCGTCCATCTTGAACGTGATCACATCATTTTTTTCGAAGCGCTTCATATCCCCGCCAGGTTTGACAGCTATGATGGATCCTGTATGAATTCCTGGCTCCATTGATCCTGAAAGAACGGTCTTCATCTGGTACCCAAGAAGCTGCGGTTCACCGCCTGACGCCTTTGAGGATACGACTGTTGCAATCATTAAGAGGAGGACGATAAATAAAAGTGCTGTAATGCTCGTGCTAATCATCTTTTTAATTGCTTTCAATCTGATCACCTTCCAGACTGGTATTCTCTTCTTTAGCCGGCACTGTCTCTTCTTTTGTCACTGGCTCTTCTGCTTTCACATCTTCCGGTTTTGATTCTTCAACGGTTGGATCTTCATTAGGTTTCTCTGCATCCGGTTTTGTTTCATCAGCAGGATTGGTTTCTTTTTCAGGTTTGGTTTCTTTTTCTTTATCCTTTTCCTCTTCCTCTTTGGTTTTCTCCTCTTCTTTAGGAGGCGGACAGGCTACGGTAATGGCTTCACTTGTAAATGTGGCTGTGTGCTCGTAATCTTTATTAAATCCCGGCCGCTGTTCTGCGACGACTTGATACGTCCCTTCCTTTTCAGCTAGGACGGAAAGGCTGCCGGATTGATTGCTTTCAATTTCATGGAGGGCTTGATTAGTCAGGATCTCATTTCCGTTGAAGAGAACGTCAAACGTGGTTGTACCGATCATCGTAAATCCGCTGTTTTGTATGGTAAATGGAAGGTTCACAGGTTCGCAGGATTCAACTTCCGATTCCTCATTTTTAACAAAGGACAGGACACTTCCATCCCACCAAGTACCCGCTTGAATGTCCATCGTGTCTTCTATGGAATCGCTGAAATACGCATTAGTTGGCTGGGATGTCAGGTTGGTTGCGCAATACATTCCTGTTACCCATAAAGCTGCAGCTTGTGTGATGTAAAGGTATTTTTTATTATGATCAAGAAATTTACGTTTCCTTGAGTGACGAATGACAGTCATCCCCCATTCTGCAATATTTCAATAAGGACGTGATAAAGCTTTGAAAGGAAGACGGGATAATCCCGCCTTCCCTGCCATTATAAAAATTATTTTTCTACTCCAGCGCCTTGCTGTCCTTCGAAGGACCACTTAAGGTGAAGCTGGTCTCCTTGGAATTTGTTTTGATCCTTGCCGTTTTCAACAAATTGGAACTGAACTTTTAATTCATCACTTGTTCCAGCTGCCAATTTACCGCCTTTTTCACCAAACCATTGGGAGAAGAAGTTCCCATCGATGGCATCAGGAGACATGTTTTTAAGCTGGTCAAGTGTCGTCCACCAAACAACTGTATCTACTTTATCTTTATTCAATAAGAAGTTTACGCGGATATGCTTTCCGAAATCCTCTCCAGCGTTGTCACCTTTCCAATCTGTTAACGTGTAATCCGTTTTCATAAGAACTTTGGCAATATCCAATGTTCCGTCATTTTTCAATTGGAAAGAACGGTTCATCCAATCACCAGGTTTAATGTTGCCAACTTCAATGACAGTAGTAGGATTTGCATTCAAATCCAAAGTTCCAGAAGCAAATGATCCGGAAGCATCCGCTTTATCACTGAAGAACGCGTATGTACCGCCCCCAACTAAAGACAAACCAAGTGCAGCTGACGCAAGACCCAAACCAAGTTTTTTACTGAATGCCATGTAAATTTCCTCCCATACCCTTTTAGTTTTTTATATTGAACTTCTTCAATGAAGAAGCACCAATCTTTTTACCTGCAACCGGTTCATTTGGTTTGGTTCTCAGGAGTTTAATGGATAGATAGAGTAGGAGGATTCCTGGGATGACCATAAACAGCAGGCTGCCGAATTTTGAATTTACCAGGATGAATAGATAGCCTAGGAATGGAATGGTTAGGCCTGTATAGATGCCTTTTATTTGCTGTGGTTTTACTTGTTCCAAATCAGGGCCGTCATTGTTATCGCCTTTTGTGCGGTATTGCTCCCTGTCTTCCTTCCTAACTACCTCCACGACTCTGTGAGTAATGAGGGCGTGGTTCTCTACCTCAAACGTGATAACGTCCCCTTTGCTGATTTTTTCATCAGGGTCCGGGGTTTTTATGAGGATGACAGATCCTGTCCAGAAGGCTGGTTCCATCGAACCGGATAGAACATTTTTGATTTGATAAGGAAAAATGGTTTGTTTGTTCCCAATAAAGAACAAAGAGAGCGTAATGATTAAGACCCATAAAAATCTTTTTACGAATTGGATTTTCACAAGTCCAGCGCCTTTCTCCTTACGTGTTCTTGTTAAAGAACCTTACACACTGAGTATATCGTACGACCCACAAAATCGGAAGTGGTCTTTTGTACCAAAAAGTTCTTTTTAACGAATATTTTCTGTAGTTTCCTTCGCTTTTCTTCATTTTTCTAACTTTTTCATATTTTTTACGGTCTTTTTGTTTTATATAAAGAACATATTGATCCGCATTTTGGTTCTTTCGACACGGTATGACCTAACTAAAAACCGGCTCTATTTGAAGAGCCGGTTCTCATCCATTACTTTTCGTTCATCAATTTTTCCATTTCATTCAATGTTTCCTCAAACACTTGCATCGCCTGATCAATCGGTTTGGATGTGGACATGTCCACTCCGGCACCCTTCAGGATGCTGATTGGATCGGAGGATCCGCCTGCAGTCAGGAAGTTATCCTTCACGCGCTTAACAGCCGGTGCGCCTTCGTCCGTGATTTGTTTGGACAGAGCCGTTGAAGCTGCGAAGCTTGTTGCGTATTGATATACGTAGAAATTGTAGTTATAGAAGTGAGGGATGCGCGCCCATTCCATTGGGATCTCTTCATCCGCCGCCATCGCTTTTCCGTAATACTTCTTATTGATGTCCCCGTAGACTTTCTTGTACGTTTCTGCGTTCAGCGCTTCGCCTTTTTGGTCCAGCTCATGAATCGCTTCTTCAAATTCAGCAAACTGGGTTTGACGGAATAGCGTCGTACGGAAGTTTTCAAGACGCTGATTCAGCAAGAACATTTTTTCTTCTTTTGTTTTGGCGTTTTTATATTCACTGTTCCAAAGCAATGCTTCATTCAGTGTGGAAGCAACTTCCGCAGTGAAGGTAGCATAGTTCGAGTTGAAATAGTTTTGCTTTTCGCTCGACATGTAAGAGTGTACAGCGTGACCTAATTCATGGGCAATCGTCGATACATCATCCTTCGTTCCCTGATAATTTAACAACAGGTATGGATGTGAACCGTAGGAACCCCATTGGTAAGCGCCCGTTGCTTTATCATCTGTAGAATAGACGTCAATCCAGCGCTGATCAAATGCTTTTTTCAATGTATTTACATAGTCTTCGCCCATTGGCTTCAGACCTTCGAGCACCATTTTCTCTGCATCTGCATATGGAATGTAGGTTTCGTCTGCTTCCACTATCGGTGTATAGATGTCGTACATATGAAGCTCATCGACTCCGAGCATTTTCTTCTTCAATTCCATATAGCGGTGCATTAAAGGCAGGCCTTTGTTAACGGAAGAAATCAGCTGATCATATACTTTTGACGGGACGTTGTTTGGCACAACAGCCGCTTCCAAAGCAGACTTATAATTTCTAACTTCAGCACCGATATTGTGGCTCTTCACCTGAGCCGTCAGTGTTTGCGAGAAGGAATCCTGGAACTTTCCAAGCGTTTGATAATATGCTTCATACGCTTGCTTACGAACATTGCGGTCCTTGCTTTCCATATAGGAAATGAAATTGGAACGTGTCAGCTGTACGTCCTTCCCGCTGGAGTCCTTGATCATCGGGAACTTCACATCTTTTGCAAGCATCGCATAAACGCCTGAACCCGTATCATTCAATGGAGATACCTTCGCAAGCAGCTCCTCTTCCTGCTTTGTGAGGGTGTGGTCTTTCGTGCGAATCATATCTTTAATGAAATATTTATAGGGAGCCGTCATTTTATTGCGCAGGAAACGCTCAATTTCTTTTTTTGGAATGCTGACGACTTCCGGCTTGAACCATGAAGTATTAGCTGAAACCTTCGCGGACATTTTTTCCGCACGGTCTGTCAAAGCCTGCAGAGACGAATTAGACTGGTTCACATCGAACGAAAGGTTTGCGTAAACATAGGCTTTATCGGAAATAACGGATAGCGCTGCATAGTCCTTTAATGCATTTGTAAGATTCAGAGCGGATTTCCCAATCTTGCCCTGGTGGTTCTTTTTGAACTTCGCAGACAGATCTTCGGCTTTCTTTACATCCGCTTCCCACGCTGCTTTGGATTTATACATATCTTCCAAATTCCATTTATACTCCACTGGAATTTCGTCGCGGTTTTTGTAATTCGGTTTCGCTTGCTCCTCGGCATGGGCAACCGGAGTGCTCAGGACGTTGTACGGTACCACTGCTGAAACGGCGATCGCAGCCGCTGCCACAGTTGTTATAAGCTGTTTTTTCATGAAAAGACCCTCCAAATTATGTATATTTTTCTATAACACCCTTATATTTCAACAAGAATTTACATTATTCCTTCTTTTCTGAAAAAATAGTTATTTGTTGTTGGAGTTTTTATTTAGGTTTCCTTTAAATGGGTGGAATTATTACAAACGGGGAGCGGGGTCTGTGCCTCACTCTGCTAAAGAACCAAAGCTCCGGCACCAACTCTCCAAACGGTTGGTATATCTGGCTCCGCGGTCCGCTTCCTCTGTCCCCGGCTGCGGTGAAGCATAACGGGACTGGCACCGTGCCAGTCCCCACATTCTCTGCCAAAATAAAGCTGTGGCACCGACTGTTCAATCCCTTGCCACATAAGACTTTAGTCTCCGCTCCCTCTGCCCCCACTTGCGGTGAAGCGGTTCGGGTCAGGCGCCCGCGTCAGCCTCAGCATAATCCAGCGCTTATCAGGGCCCGGCACTACCCCAATATACCCCCGCCTCCCTTGACCTCCCCCCAAAAATACGTTTAACTTGTACTATTGAAGAATTCTAAAACAGATAGGTGAATTGTATGTCCATTAATCGAAATGCCCCGTGCCCTTGCGGCAGCGGGAAAAAATATAAGAAGTGCTGTTTGTCGAAGGAGAATGTGGTTCAGCTGACTGAGGTGAAGCAGGATCGGTTCCTGCAGCAGAAGGAAGAGCTCGTCCGCAGAGTAAGCCGTTTCTTCCAAGAGCATTATAATCACGCCGAGATTCATTCCTTCCGTATGGAATTCAGAGAGAGAACACAGAATACTGTTCCCCGGCATATTGAAGATTCATTTTTTGAGTTCTATCTATACTTTCTGCGGAAGGCTGAGAATGGCAAACGGCCTATCGAGTGGTTTTATGAGGAGAACCACGCTCATTTGAACGCCGATGAGGAATTCATGCTGAGCACCTGGATTTCGCTGAATCCACGTTTGCTGCAGGCCATTGACCGCTCAGAGCACTCGGTTCTTTTTGAGGATCAGTTCACGGGAGAAACCTTCCCGGTTCCGCGTTCACCGGAGAATACGGGCGAGTTTATCCCTTGGTACGGGACGCTTTCCATGCTGGAGCCCTTTGAAAATCAATATTTGTTTAACGGCCTGAGAGCCTTCACCACTCCTCAAGGCATAAAGGCAGCCCTTTCCATGACGAAGGAGCTTATGGAGAAGGAAAATCTTCCTCATGAAGAAGTCCTGCTGCATTATTTCCCTGAGCTGATGGCAGAGATTGTTCAAAAGGAAAGCGAAAAGTCCGGGGATCAGTCCAAGGTGATTGAGCAGATTGAAGTAACCTATAAAGTGCTCAATGATCAAGCTCTTCTTGAGTTTTTCCATCATCACGATGAATTCCTCATTAACGAATGGGCAGAAGAGAAATCGGCCAGCTGGACCAGTGATTGGAAAACGTTCACGGACACCGAAATGAAGGGCTCGGCCCTCCTTGGCGATGTTTATGGAACGATAGAAGTGAGAAATGGGATTCTTTCCTTTACATGTATAGGCTCTGATTATGCAGAAGCCTTTAAACATACGATGAAGAAAACGGGTGTGGCGCTATCCTACATGGACCAGTCTTCCAAAGCGATTACCATTCCGTTTCATGCTGAAATCAGCAATATGGTGTTTCATTCTGAGGAGGCTTCTCCCGAGCAATTTGCACCAATTGCCCAGGCTTTCCTGAACATGGACCTGAATCAGAAGATTCCCGCTTATGATAACCTCTCCTTAAAAGAGATGTGCCAACAAGGACGGGAAGCGGATGCCGAACATTGGCTGAAAAACTATGAGCACAACTATTCGAAGCAAATGGAGGACGGAGATCTGACACCGGATTTCAATACGATCCGCAGGGAATTGGGTCTCCCTCTTTCTCCTTTCGTAACCGGAGGAGAGAAGCGGACATCTGCTCTCACACCTGCTTCCCCTCCTGGCAAAAGCAGCGGTGACCTCTTTGAGGAGGAAGATATCCCTTTCTATGAAGCATTGGGCTTCAGACCGGATACCATTCATACGTTTTTTGCTTCTGATTTAATGAATTTTTACCGTGAAAAATCCATGGGAAAGTCAGAAAACACCGTACGAAAATACCGCAACAACCTATTGGATCTTCGTGAAATACTGGAAGGTAAATCATTAAACAGCTGGAGTGACTGCAGCCAGACATTCTGGAACGATGTGTTCGGCAAGGACTTATTTGCCCTCTATACACAAACAAGCAAAACCCAGCTTAAGGAATTCGCAAGCACGATGAAGACTCTTGCGAAGTGGCTCGATGATCGAAATGGAACCAATCTTTCTGAGGATGTCGCAAAAGCGATTACGGAAACTGAATTTGTATAAGAAAGAAGCCCTCTTCCTTAACGGACAGAGGGTTTCTTTGCTATGTATTCACTGCCTGCACAAATGCTAATTCCAATGGCATATGCGGCTAAATCCGTCCAAAGGAAACCATACCCGAGAATCAAGCCTCCAAGAGACGTTCCCCTTATGTCATTGATCCAGGCGGCTTGATAGAGTTGGCTGCACTCTGTGAGCAGGCAGTAGAAACCGGCGGCTCCCACAATGACCGCTGTTTTTCTCCTATTAAAAAGAAAGGCAAAACCGACGAAAATCATCGCCGCCCATATGGCATCTCCGAGGTAGGTGTTGATGAATCCCGGAAGGAATGGAGACAGCCTTCTTGAATAGAGACCGAGTCCGACCATCAGAATAAGCAGGAGGCCGTAAAAAATTCGGGAACGATTCATTCTCCGGTTTCTTTCACGTACAGCACGTACACCCGGCGGTCCTGATCCATTTCCGCGCTGATCCGCTCATATTCCTTTCCTCTTATAGTAAGGAATGTTGAGTCCAGACGGGAAAAGACTTCTACATGGTCGAAGCATGAGATATACATAAATTCAGGACTTTCCTTGTATTCTTCATATAAGCGAATTTCAATTCCAAGCGGGCGGTCCTGTACAGCAGAGGGAAAGGGCTGCTCCTCTTTGTCCGGATTGAGATAAATAACGAACCGGTCCTGTTCAAGAGCGGTACTGGTTACCTCATAAACGGATCCTTCTATCACAAAATAATCGCAGCTTCGTCTGCAAAAAATCTGCATCGGATCGAGATCTTTAAAATGGTAGATTGCCGGAAAGTCATTCAGGGGATCATTCAGTCGGTATTCGAGTATACGGTGCATGGCTGACACATCCTTTTTACACTCTATTATATGGGAAAGTTTGTTTATTTTGAAAAAAACTGTGTTAAAATCGGTAAAGAATCCATTAGCTGCTAGGAGGTTCATTGTGAACAAAACAGAACATATGATGAAAAATGTGCTGCTTACGGCGACAGCCTCTGTTTTGGCGATTGGGATGTCAGGCTGTTCGTCACAGGACAGACCCCCTAAGCCTAAAGATAAATCATGTGATGATTGGGAATGGGATAATGACACGGAGACTTGGCAATGCGATGATGACACCAGTCCCCATTTCGGCTACTTTTTCTGGGGCGGATCTTTTTTTGCCAGTTCCAACGCTTTAAAAAAGAGTTCGTCCTATAAAAACTACATAAGCAAAGGCAAAACTGGAATCGGCAGCGGATCAAAGGGCGGCTTCGGCGGATAATGGAAGCTTTGCCGCGCATCCGCTATCCCCAGCATGAAAAAAAGCGCCAAAATTTCTATCAAACCATCCCTAGCTTTTGGCATGACCTGTTTGGAGAGCCTTATGCACTTTACGATATCAAAACAATAGGGATGGCTGAAGCACAGAGAATCCGGGAGGTAACCGAGCGAATCGCGGCCATCTATGATAAAACGGCCCCGCTTCTTCGATCTTTACCTGACGAGTCGATGCTCGAACTCGGCTTCCCGGAAGAATCCGTACCATTTCTGCGGTTAAATCCCTTGCAGAATGAAGGCGTGATCCGGCGGGTGGATCTTGTACAAACAAGCAGCGGCTGGAAGCATTTCGAGCTGAATGCCGATACCCCGACCTTTATTTATGAGCTTTTCCATGTAAACGGATGGGCTGCCAGGCATTTTGGATTGGAGGACCCGAACGAAGGCTGTGAAGAAGCGCTTCAGAACGCAATCCGACAGGCAGTTCGGGAGCTTTGGGATCAAGAGCAGGCGCCAAAGGTTGTGTTCACCGCCCATGCCGATCATGAAGAGGATTGGCATACCGCCGCTTATCTCGGCCGCCTTTTTGGATACCCTCATGAAATTGTGCCCATCCATGAACTCCAGCTGAAAGAAGGCGACGGAATTTACACCCCTGCTGGCGTAAAAATTGATGTGCTCTACAGGCAAACGTATCCGATTGAGCATCTCGTGAATGACCGGAGTGAAGACGGAACGGCCATTGGCATACAGCTGCTGAAGCTCGTTAAAGACGAAAGACTTGCCATCCTGAACCCGCTGTCCTCCTTTTTGCTTCAGTCCAAGGCAGTTCAGGCGCTCATCTGGGGATTGCATGAAAACGGGCACTCCTATTTCAGCGACACCGAGCACGAATGGATCGGACAGCATTTCCTTCCGACCTATCTGGAAAAAGAGCCATTCATTCAGAAAGAAAAAGCCTTCGTTGAGAAGCCCGCCTTCGGAAGAGAAGGCGATACCATAACGGTATTTGGGAGTGACGGAGCACCTTTAGCTGAAAACACACTGAAAACGTATAGCGATTCCCTTAAGGTTTATCAGGAGTATCAGGAGCTGCCGACCTCTGCCATCGAGACACCTTATGGTAAAGATCAGGCTCACCTGTTAGTCGGTTCATTTGTGATCGGAAAGAAAGCGGAAGCCTTCGGAATCAGAGCCGGAAGCGCCATTACAGGAAACGAGGCGTACTTTTTGCCAGCCGGAATCCGCACTTAATTTGCAATTAAAGGAGACGATTAAAATGGAAGCATTGTTCCATACTCTTACCTACCTTGTGATTGGCCTGGCAACTCTCCTTATCGGAGCTGTCCTGTTCAGCATCACAACCAAAATGAGTGAACGAAAGCAGATCTTGGAGGAGGCTAATACAGCCGCCGCCATCAAGCTCGGAGGCAAAATGCTCGGCCTCGCCATTGTTATCTGGGCCGCTGCCCAATACTCACTCAATGTAGTGGACTACTGCCTATGGAGCGTATTCGGCCTGGCCGCACAAATTTTATCTTACTGGATCGTTGAGCACCTTCTGTTTCCGAAAATCTCCCTTGCTAAAAAGGTGGAAGAAGGCAACAAAGCCGTCGCCATCCTGCTTTTCATGATTTCCGTTTCCGTCGGGCTGATTATTGCGGGCTCGCTTTCTTATGATGCGGTTTATGAGATGCTGCAGAATCAGTGATATTACATGTTCAAAAGGAAAGGACCGCTGTCTCCTTTCCTTTTTTCTATTAAGCCGATTTAAATCCAACCCATAAAAGGATGAAAATTTTGAACGAAATTATAGGAAAAACGCTGTTTTTAATAGGCAGTCTTTTAATTCTTCATTTTCTGTACAGTCTATTATTCCTTCTAAGCAAACGCGCCGGAAAAGGACTCTACAATTGGCTGACGATGGATAATTGTCTGCTTGAGCTGCTTTCTTTTCCCTTATTTACTCCTGTTTACTTCGTTGCGACTAAAATATACGATCGATTCAACTGGTTGATCGCAAGACTGTTCATTTTGCTATATGCGATTCTTTTATTTTCGTTAGCTATTGCCTGTTTTGTATTAGGCGCACCGTGATGCCCTATTTTTTCTTTTTCTCCTGTAAATTGATATGCTAAATAGAAATGAAGCTTGGAGGATTGAAAATGAGCCCTTACAAAGTCCTGTTCCTCGATATCGACGGAACCATCGTAAAACCGGACAACACCATTGATGAGTCAACAAAGATCGCCATTGCCCAAGTTCAGGAAAAAGGGCTGACCGTTGTCCTTGCAACAGGAAGGCCACTTCATGAAATTTCGCCTATTGCTGAGGAGCTGAAGGTCACGTCTTACATCGGCTACAACGGAGCCTATGCCATCCATAACCGCCAGGATGTCTTTAAGTGGGCAATGAATCAAGAAGACGTTCAGTACTTTATCGACACTGCCCAAAGCAAAGGACATGAGCTTGTCCTCTATACTCATGATAAAAACCTCTTCACCTCACCTGACTCACCTAGAACAAAGCAATTCATGGAGAAATTGCACTTAACGAAAAATGAAGCCTTAACAGAAGCATGCCCGGAAGGAATTTTAGGGATCACGGTCATCACAGACAGCCATCAGGGGTCCATTCACTATCAAACCGATCACATTCATCTGTCTCAGGTAAATGTCGAGGAGCTTTACCATTGCTTTGATGTGATAAGAGAGGATGTTAACAAGGGCGTCGGAGTGAAGCATTTTCTTGATCAGTTAAATGTGCCGGCCGCGTCCTCTATAGCTTTCGGCGACGGGATGAATGATAAGGAAATGCTGTCTGCTGTTGGAGAAGGCTTTGCGATGGGGAATGCTCATCCGGATTTGTTTTCGTATGCGAAGCATCGGACGACGAGTGTAAATGAAGCGGGGGTTTCCAACGGTCTTAAGAGTTTAGGATTGTTGGATTAAAAAACCCATCCTGCCCACTGCTGCGGGAAGGATGGGGCTCAAGGAACCAGCCTGGCAAAAATCACAAGTCTGCTCGTCGGGTTTTCAACCGGGTCGCACGTTATAAGGGTTAACGTTTGCCCCTCCCCCTGCTTTTCCAAAACGCTTGTATCAGATGGAGGAACAATTGTCTTTTTATAAACAGTAAACAAAAGATTTTTCTGTTCCGTTTCTACTGAGATCATATCGCCATCCTTCAGTTCATTAAGCCGGTTGAATTTTCTCCCAAATGTGCGGCTGCGATGCGCGGCAATAGCCGCATTTCCCTCCTCGCCAAGTGCGGCCGTGCCAGTAATGTGACCGGCGGCTGCCTTCAAATTCTCCTGCCCCGCTCCCTCTACAATGGGAAGCTCCAGATTTATTTTTTCAATTACGAGACTGCCTGCTATTTTTATAGTGGTAGAAGCCTTTACACTTTCATACTGATCCAAATCCGCCAGTTCCCTTTTTGCTTCCTTCCATTGGGATAGAAGATGCTCCTCCTGAACCTTTGAATGCCAGGAAACCCATTGCGGTGAAATGGCCGTTGCGAACCCGGATAGGATTAAAACAAGAGAGAGGATTCTTCTCATCCGCCCAGTTTAGGAAGGGCATTCTTTTTATAGAAGAACAAACCAAATCCCAGTGTCATCAATAAGATTCCTGTAAAGACAATCATTACAGGGCTCTCTTCACCCGTTTTAGGAAGACCAGATTGAGCATTGCCGTTCGATGCTGTATTTACTCCGCCTACTTGGTCTTGGTCCGATGCAGGCGGCACCAGATCTGCTGCTTGGAAGGAAAATACCGCCTCAGTCCGCAGTTTTTGATATTCATTTCCTGCACTTATTGGAAATTGAACCGTAATAACGAACGTTTCTTCCTGCCCTTTTTCCAGCAATCTTGGGTTAACCAACTTGAAGCTTTTTAATGGACCGCTGTACAGGGTTTCTCCCTGGCTGCTGATCTTTACATCTAAAACATTATAAAATTTATCTGATCCTGAATTTTTTTTGACCGACATGTGATATTGGAAGGCTTGCTTTCCTTCATTCTTTACAACGATTTTCCGGGTGGACCAATCTCCAGGTTTTAAATTACTCAATGAGAATAAATAAGGATTTGGGTTAACAGAAAGGCTGATTTCTGAAGGCTCTGAAGCTGCACTGGCTTTCTTTACAGGAACCATAGGAGCCATACTAAAAAGGAAAATGATGATTGCAGCAAACCACTTAATAAAAACCGAAAATAACTTCATTGGAATCCTCCCTTATCCCTTCGTTTTCTCAATAAAGAACATTAAAGTTATTATAATCCCGTTTTTGTTTTTTATAAAGTACTATCCTTCAACAAATTTCTAGTTTTTCTTTCCGATTGAAACCGCTCTGCTGCAGAAAAACACGATAAATTTTATGGATATCAGGTGAATTAGTACTGATGTATATAAAAATATTCCTAGAGTTATATTTTCATCTAAAAACGACAGATTTCTTCAGGTAACTGCTTATTCACGAGGAAAAATATAAGATTTTTAAAAAATCAATATTTTCTAATAAATGATAGGATAAAACCTGTAAGAAGCATCTTATGGCAAAGGAGGTACTACATATGAAAATCGTTGTTCGTAAATCCGAGAAATTGGCTCCTACTCAGTACAGACCGCCTCATACTTCTTAATCGAATAAAAAAGTGAATAAAGAAGATAGACCATTCTATTCACTAGATATGGTCTATTCTTACTTCAAATAAAATCACCCGCGGCCTTTGCCGCTTAGACATAGAGGGAGGCAACGAAGATGAACCCTGCCATAAAGAAGACACTGCTGCCGATTATTCAAAAGGAAGGCTGTATTGAAATCACTCTCAATTATGTAGCGACAGACATTGAGGATCCGGATGGAGGAATCTATCAATTATGCAGGCTGCTGGATGGAGACCATTCAATCGACGAAATTTCGTCGAAACTCTCCCTTTCAAAGGAAGAGGTAGCAGATGCGATTGAGTCCCTGAACAGCCTTGGATTTGTTGAATATGAGTACCAGCCTCCCCATTATACAAAGACGGAACTTGAGCGCTACCGGTCAAATTTGAACTATTTTTCCGGATTCTCAAGCCTGGATGTGAGCAAGTATGAAATACAGAATCGTTTACGGGACAAGAAGGCTGTGGTTCTCGGGTTAGGCGGAGGGAGCCTTGCTGCTTCTTTTCTTGCAGGTATGGGCATTGGCGAAATCGTCGGAGTGGACTTTGACATTGTGGAGCGCTCCAACTTGAATCGGCAGTGTCTATATAATGAAGAAGATATTGGACGGTTAAAGACGGACGCGGCCCGGGAAAAAGTACTGAAGATCAATCCTGAAATCAGCATGACTGTCCATGATCTGGAGATAAGCTCTTACATGGACCTGCTTCCTATTCTTGAAGGGGCGGATGTCGTCATTAATATGATTGACCAGCCGGCTATCAGTTCCTTGCGATGGGTCAGTGCCGCTTGTATAAAGCTGAATATTCCTTATTATAGCGGGGGAGTCAACCACCAAATCGTCCAGCTTGACCGGGTCATTCCTGCTAATGGGGATCCTTGCTATGATTGTATGCTGATTCATACCATGTCGCTGCACCGGGATTCCGTTTACCGTCTGAAGGAAAGCTACGGAAAGATTTTTTCGAACGTCAACACCGGGTTTGGCCCGAACGTATCATTATTAACCGGACTTATGATGACAGATGCAGCTAAGCTTCTTACCGGCATCTCTCCTGTATCCAAACCGATGCTGACAATGGATCTCTCAGATTTAACACTTGAACAGAGTGAGTTCGGAACAGGAAGGCTTGCCTGCTGTCCGACGTGCTCAGGCTCATTTGAACAGCTGGCTTCATTTGAGGAGCTTCAAAAGCTGGCAGAACGGGAATTGACAGAAGCATGAGCAGAGCGCTTACCCTTCAATCCATTGTCGACTGCTCCCACCTTTCCATCCAGCCGGAAGGAGATGAATTTTCCATTGGGGATTCATCTATTGGGGAATTCCTGCGGGTTCCTGAAGTCGCCGTTGATGTTGTGAGGCTTCTGGACGGAAAGAATACCTTGCTGCAGGTGAAAGAGAAAATTGACCGTAAATACGGAGAAGATGTGGACGTCCTTGATTTTGTCGAGATGTTGAAAGATTGCGATTTGATTTATAAAATCGATTCAGAGGTGCTGAACGATTCTTTTCGTAAAGAAGTTAATCCTGTCCTATTCAGATTAGGCAGCCTGTTCTTCAGCAAGACAGCCAACCTTTTGTATGCGGTTTCTTTTGCAGCCCTTATTCTTTTACTCATTCTCTATCCATCTCTCATCCCTACATTCCGGGATATGTTTGTATTTGAGCCAGTCGGATTGAGCGGATTGATTTTCCTTGTAGTAGGCTGGGGCCTTACGCTGATTCACGAATTCGCCCATCTGCTTGCCGCCTCCAAAGAAAAAGTCCATTCGAAGATAAGGCTCAATTTAAGAATGATTTTCCTCGTTGCTGAAACCGATATGACAGGGCTTTGGGGAAAGCCTAAGAAAAACCGCTATGTTCCATTTTTAGCCGGCATGGCCTGGAATACCGTCATTGCCCTCGGATGCTTTGCGGTTCAGCTGCTCTCTTCTTCAGAACTGGTGATTTCTTTCGCAAGAATGATTGCACTGACAACCTTATATGGATTTGTATGGCAATTCATTATTTTCCTCCGAACAGACATTTATTATGTCATTTCGAATTGGAAAAATACATCTGCTATGCATGAACACAGTCTCATGTTTTTACGGAAAACTGTTCTCCGGAAAGAACCGGCAGAATGGGCATCCCTTCCGCTTCATGAAAAGAACAACGCAAAATGGTTTGGTGTCCTTTATATCATCGGAGGCTTTGTATCTGTGACCTTAACCCTTTATCTTCAAGTTCCTGCCCTTTGGTATACCCTTTCTTATGCAATCCGCTCGCTAAGCACCTACACCTACAGCTCCTACTATTTCTGGGACAGCCTGATGGTCATAAGCGTTGGTGCCATCGAGCTGGTCATCTGGCTGATTGGATTAAAAAATGCACGAAAAGAACGGATTGCGCAGCGAAACAATCCCGCCAATCGGGAGCAGGAAGCTATATGAATACTGTTTTTCAGCCGAAATAAAGCAAGAGATTCTTGCTTTATTTTTTTACAACCCATTCTGAACATACCCTTCCCTGTCCTTTGCAGCTAAGAGTCCCTGTTATGTTTAAGAAAGAAAGGAAAACAAATGGACTTTTCAAAAATCGGTAAAGAAATCTATTTCCTGAGAAAGGCCATCGGCATGTCTCAAAAAGAGCTTGCAGCAGGCATTTGTTCTCAAGCTCAAGTCAGCAAAATCGAAAAAGGCGATGTGTATCCGTATGCTCCTACCCTCTACCTCATTGCCCAAAGGCTTGGAGTGGACGTCAGTTATTTCTTCAATATAGCCACTACTTCAAATTATCATTATGTTCTAGAAGTAGAGTCACAGTTAACTGCATTAAGACGTGAAGAGAAATACAAAGAGATTCAAAAGCTCGTACAGACTGAGAAAAAAAATCCTCTTTACAAAACCACCCCTTCCTATCAGCAGCTGCTTATTTGGCACGATGCCATCGGGCTGTTTAATATCGCCCAAAAGCAGAAAGAGGCGATCGCTATGCTTGATCAAGCCATCTCCCTCACAAGCTTCACATCCAAAACCATGACCGAACGCGAAATGGAAATCCTCAACACGAAATGCGTCTTTCTGCTTGAATTGGAGGATTACAAACAGCTGGCACAGCAGCACCAAACCATTATTCAGCACCTCGAACGCGTGCCAAATCTGACAGATAAAACACTTAAAACAAGAATCTACTTCAACTGCGCCAAAGCAAAATTCAAGCTCGAAAACCACCATGACTCGATTCAGCTCTGCCATAAAGCCATTCAATGGTGTTTGAGTGCCTACTCTCTTTATCTTCTGCCGGAACTTCACTATTTAATGGGCCAAAACTACAACTGTTTAAACGACTCTTATCAGGCAGCCAGCTATTTTAAAAAAGCCCGGGATTATTTTGAGCTGCTGGGAAAGGGCGGATGCAGGATCATCCCTGAAAAAGACTTAGAGAACTCCGGCAGAAAGGAACAGCCTGGACGGTAGACGATCAAGTTCTACTAAACTCAAAAAACCCGTTGGCCGAAAATGGCCAGCGGGTTTTCTTCTCTCAAACTTTTAAGCCACTTCCTCACCCAGTATCACTTCAAGATCCTCCGCTGAAATAGGCCTGCTAAAGTAGTAGCCTTGTGCTTCGTTGCAGTTTTTTGTCTCCAGGAATTGAAGCTGCTCCTCTGTTTCAACGCCTTCTGCAATCACCTTAAGATTCAGGTTGTGTGCCATGTTGATGATGGTGTCGACGAGGGAAGCGTCCTTTGGATCCGTGTAGATGTTTCTAGTAAACGTTTGGTCGATTTTGAGCGTATTGATGGGGAAAGTTTTCAGGTAGCTCAAGGACGAATAGCCGGTTCCGAAGTCGTCGATCGATAGGTGAATCCCCATATCCCTAAGCTGCTGCATTTTATGGACAGCTTGATTGGAGTCCTGAATGATGCTCTCCGTTAATTCGAGCTCGAGAAAACTTGGATGAAGACCTGTTTTCGTTAACGTGTCTCTAACCATTTCGACGAGGTTGCTTTGCTGAAATTGGCGGGATGAGATGTTAACGGCCATACGGAGCGGCTGATAGCCGTTCTGCTGCCACGTCTTATTTTGAAGACATGCCTCGTGGAGCACCCATTCACCGATTGGAAGGATCAGCCCGGTTTCTTCTGCAATCGGAATAAATTCGGCAGGGGAAATGACGCCCCATTCGGGATGATGCCAGCGGAGCAGCGCTTCTACCCCAATGATTTTCCCGGTCGCTACTTCCACCTGCGGCTGGTAAACCACTCTAAATTCATTTTGTTTCAAGGCTTTCCGCATTCCGTTTTCAAGCTGCATTTTCTTTGAAACGATTTCGTTCATACTCGGGGCATAGAACTGGAAGTTGTTTTTCCCATCTTCCTTGACCCGGTACATTGCGGTATCCGCATTCTTGACTAAACTATCAATGTCCCGGCCATCTACCGGATACATGGCAATCCCGATTGACGGGGTGACAAACAGCTCAATGTCCTTGATTGTGATGGACCGACTGAACAAATCGATGACCGTTTGGGCTTTTTTCGTCACCTCAGCCGTGCTTGTATGGGGCAGCAGTATGATGAACTCATCCCCGCCTTGCCGGCTGACCGTGTCTGACTTATCAAGGGAGGCTTTAATTCGCTTCGCCACCTCAATTAACAGCTGATCTCCGGCGTCATGGCCTAACGTATCGTTGATGTTTTTAAAGCGATCCAAATCCATAAACATGATGCCGATTTGCTGCTGATTGGCGTCCGCCTGATTCATTGCTGAAGAAAGCCGGTCATTCAAAAGCAGGCGGTTCGGCAAATCCGTCAAGGCATCCCGGTAGACCATTTGGTTGATTTTCATTTCGGTTTTTTTGCGCTCCGTAATGTCGCGGATGATGCTGCTGAAATAAATCTCTTGATCTTCCTTCCAGGACGCTAACGAAAGCTCAATTGGGAATTCATTCCCGTTTTTATTCAGTCCTTCAAGCTCCACGGTTTGGCCGACCACCCGCTCTTCTTCTGTGGAAATGTAGCGGTCCATTCCCCGTTGATGCGCCTCTTTAAATTTGTCCGGAATGATCATTTGAAGCTTTTGTCCGGTGACTTCTAATTCCTTGTAGCCGAACATTTTCTCGGCTCCCTGATTCCATGAAATGATGACACCCCTTGAGTCCGCTAAAATGATTGCATCATTCGCTGATTCAAAGACAGAACGGAATTTTCTTTCTGATTGGATGGATTGATGTTCAAACCGCTGATCCACAAACATACTAATGAACACAATGCCGAAGATTACCAGCATACAAAATGCAATGGAATAGGCCAATAGCGTATTATCAATAGCTGCTTCCTTCGACATGATATGATGAGAGTGCGGAGTGAATTTCGCGGCGGCCATTCCGGTATAATGCATCCCGGCAATCGCGATTCCCATGATCAGGGCACTTCCGGCCTTGATCCGCCAAATACCTGGTTTTCGGTGATTTTGACTGACAAACTGCAGCAAATACAGAGCCACAACCGATGTGATAAATGCAATGATAGCAGAAAGCCCCCATATTACTGGATCATATTGAATAGTAGCTGCCATCTTCATTGCCGCCATCCCGGTGTAATGCATGCAAACAATCCCAATCGCCATAAGCAGAGCAGATACGATAATTCTTATCGTTCCTGCAGCCGTCTTTCTGCTAATCACATACAGCGCCAAACCGGAAGCAATAATCGCAGGAATGATCGATATGACCACAATCTGATAATCATACGAAACCGGCATCGATAAATGAAGTGCGAGCATGGCAACAAAGTGCATGGCCCAAATTCCCAGGCCCATCGCAAAAGCTCCCGACGAAAGCCAGATATACCGCGCAAGTGGCTTCGCTTTATTGATCTTAATACTGACATCAAGCGCAGCAAACGAAGCGGTCACAGCAATGATAATGGAAAGGATAACGAGTGGAATGTTGTACATGATTGATGCGTGTTCCATTTATGGTTGGATCTCCTTATTGAGCGATTTTAATAGAGGTTTTCTTTCTATGTATATCGGTTGGTGGAAGGGGATTATTGATAGGGTGGGGAGAGTTGGGGGAGTGAGGTTATTTAAATAGATTCTGCAGAATGTCTACTCGCAGGACCTTTTAAAATAATCAAACCTCTCATAAATTCGTCTGTTGATTTCCGTTTCGGGCAATCGCTTAGTCGGACATTATGGGACGTCAGGTATTTATTTGAAAACGCAAACAAATTAACTCTATACCCCCATAAGACGGAAAAAGCAGCATGAGTAACGTCCTGATGCTTCCTCTATCAGGAAATTTAGGTGCCTTCATAAATAGAAAAGGCCCCTCAAAGATTTCTCTTCAGGAGCTTTTCAGCTTGATTATCCAGCAACTTTTATTGATACGGTCTTGCTTTTGTTCCCGGATGGATCAACGGAATATACCGATATAGAGGTACCTTTTTTCTGCTTTTGAATGGCCAATGAAAAACTGCCATTTATTGATTGCGCTTTATATGTCCTGCCATTAATTGCGATGTAATTGATCGTCCCTGTTTCTGCATTTCCGGCCACCTTAACGGAAGCTGTGTTCAGTTGCTTGAGAACCGGTGCAGGCGGGGGAGTTTTATCAGTTACTTTCGTGCTTACACTTGAGCTTTTGTGTCCAGCCGCGTCCATGCAATAAACCGAAATCGGGGTGCTCGCCATTTGCTTTTGGATGGCTAATGAAAACACTCCGTTTTTTGCAGTTGTTTTGTAGGTTTTTTCATTGATTTTAATGTAGACAGTTGAATCTTTCTCAACTTTACCTGTCACTGCAGTACTCTCAGTTGTGACCGGTGCAAGTACAGGTTGGGCCGGGGCTTTTGTATCAGAAATTTTTACTGTCTTCTCTTTACTCATGTTTCCAGCACGGTCAATGGCTTTTGCATATAGGAGCTGGCCGCCTTTGAGAGCCGTGAGCCTGGCTTGAAACTTGCCGTTTTGATCAGCCTGAATGGTTTTCATTTCTGTCCCTGTGTGTATTTTCACAGTCGCAAATCTTTCCGTCTCTCCCTCCACAATCGGGGCAGAGTCTGTAACCGGCTTAATGATTGGAGCTTCGGGGGCAACTGTATCTCTTAATACATATTCCTCATCTTCTTCGTCAGAAGCTGACACCCATACTCGAGAATTGGCCGTCAGAGGCTTATCCAGATAAAGAGAGAAGGCCCCAGCAGAATTGGATACAGTACGGTATTGCACTTTGTCGTAGTGCACAAAAATTTCTTGATTTGGTTCATACGTTCCCGTTACGTAATAATTTGAATCATAAAGAGGATCAACAGCGATCCGATTGTGATCCTGCGGTTTTACGTGTACGTTCATTTTCGCAGAAAAGCCTTTGTACTCAGCATATAGGATCGTACTGCCTGATTTCTTGGCCCATAATTTATTGTTTTCATCTACTTCAATAATATTGCTGTCACCGACCCGAAGCTTTACATCACCCGGCATAATCTGCTCTTCTGATCCAGATGGGCTTATCCACTTCATCCCATAATACGTGGATCGCGCTTCCTTCATAATTAAGATAGGATCTTCAAAACGCAGAGATTCACCGGTTCGTTTTTGAAGGGGGTAATCATAGACCTCAACATAAGCATAACCGGAGTTGTTAAGCACGGTTTCCCTAGCTATTTTATTGGTTTTAGAGAAACTCATAAACATCGCCCTGCCGGCATCTGAAGATTTAATCGTATTTTCGAGCTTTCCGGACATGGCATGATAAAACTGAATTCCATCGTAGCCAACTGTATAAACCTGCTTGCTGTCCGGTGTGAATCCAACTTCCAACCACCGTGTATCATTCCCGGCTAAAAGAACGTTCTTATAACGCGAAGCATCCGTTGGAAGAATGGAGTATTCATTTTCAGCATCTAATAAAATCATATTCTCATGTTTTTCACTGCTGATGAGGACAAGCCTCTTCCCGTCAGGACTATAAGCAATATCCCAAATTGCATGAAAGTTATTCTTCGCATCAAATGGATTTGTAACTTTATAAAGACTTTTACCCGTATCATAATTGATAATCTCTACATCTTTATTATAGGTAATCGCAACAAGCGGTTTTGAAGGATGAAGGGAGACTTCCATGTTTTCTACACTCTTCCCATAATCTTCTGAAAGGAGAACTTCCTTCGTTTCAAGATCCGTAATAGTCAGGATATGCTTGGAATAAATATCATCCGCATCCCCGCTTACAGAGGCAACGATGCTTTCATTGAAAGAAACCGAACTGAAATCGCCCCAGACGATGGGAAGCTCGAACAGCGGCTCCCCATTCGAACCATCTCTTACTATTGTCTGGTCACCACTTGAGATAAGGTACTTTCCGTTATCTGTAAAATAGTCCAAGAAATATTTATCAGTTCTTTCTGCTAACTTTTTAACCATTTGTCCAGTTTCAATATTATAAAGAACATGATCGGTAACGAGCAGTTTTCCGTTGGGATGCAAAACGGGAGAGGATCCCTCTGCGGCAAACAACGGCTTATATTCGTCACTCATGATATAACTGGCAGCCTGAGAATTTCCGGGTATCAGCAATAAGGCACTCAAGGGAAGCAGCAGCCATTTTGATTTTATGAACTTAAACATTCTATTCCCCAATCTAATTAGTTATTTATATGCAGGACTTTCCTAATGAATATATCATGGAATCTTACCATTTTCATCAAAAATAATGACTTACATTACACGTGAGAAGTGAATTAAACGGCACTGGGGATCAATAGCATGCATTTAGTGAAAAGAGGATCCAGTGTGAGAATTAGTACAGCCAAAACCTTGCATCATCTTCAAACCCCAAACTGCTTCAAATGATGATCAAGGTGCTTATAGATCCCTTTTCCCCATTGGTCTGGAGTCAATTTGCCGAAAAAGGGATGGATGGCGGCTGGATATTTTTCTGGTCCATCTTTCTGGTGCGTTCTTATTTTTTGTTTCAGTTTTTCCTTTTCTGTTTCAAATTCCTTTTCATCATTAACCATAATCTCAGGAATGGTGGACATGTTCTGAGGCAGCGGCTTCTCGTTGTAAAAGATCGGTTTAACAAAGCGCCCTATTATCATTCCCAGCCGGCTTCTTGGAGAGGATAAGTGACCCATGGCCAGGTCCTGAAAAGAGGAGCAGTGCGCAAGCATTTGAGCAGCATTCATCTGCCCCCATTCCGGTCTTAAGTCCGCTTTCAAGTGGTCAATCCGGGTTAAGATTTCTTCTGAAGCTGGTAAATGGTATATATTTTTCATTAGATATCCCCCTCTTGGTATTAACAAGTTATGGATAAGTTCTATTTAAATTCTCTTAACCCTCTTTAAAAGAATACACCACACCGAATAGATCGGTACTTAATTTAAATGATTACCTTAAATATTCAGCTTCCCAATACTCCTGTTTCTCGACCGGACTAGTCTTAGAAATATCTTTGTAGTCATAATTAATTTTCATATTTCCATTACTCTCTAAAATTAAAGTAAGGTTTGTCCAAGGTACTTGGTTTTGCAATTTATGCTCTTCTTGTAATTCAGAAAAATATTTGTAAAGTGGTCTTTCTTGTTGATCAAATTCCGTTTCACTTATGCCAAAAATCTCAGAAAGATCGTTACTATAAATTGGTTTTTCTCCTGGAGCAGGGTAATAATAGTAAAATACTTTTTTATAGCCCTCTCTAACTTCAGCATATAGGTAAAGTTTGAACCACTTTTCAGGGATTATATCCACTAAGGCATTTGCAATTCCTAGATAAATTTTTTCCATTACTCTCGTTTCCATTGGATGCCCTCTTTTCTATAAGGCTGGATTCGCAATTTTGTTCAAAGAATTATTCAAGCCAGATTTTCAATTGCCTCTCTATAGCTATCTTCTAAATAAAATTCGAACGATTCGTACCTAATTATCTCCTCTTTGCTAAACTCATCCCATCTAATCACTTCATTTCCCTTAATGTGTAAATAATATATAAACTCATCTATGTATTCAATCACTATGTATTCCCTTGATAGACCGAGCTTCCTATATTTTTCTGTGTTTTTCACTACCGAGGCATGATCCTCATTTTCAATTCCAAGCACTTCAACCCCGCAAATACCTCCTGAACCATATTTTCTAATAAACTCTCTATATTCAATAGGAAAATTACAGTTTAATTTCTGTTCAGCATTACATATAGACATTTCAGAGATTCCACCCGTAAAATCACCTTTTTCTTGATATGCATGAATCATTGCTTTAATTTTTTCATTCATACTTTCACCTCATAGGCCTGGTGGCTGCTACCCATCTCATTTTTCAACCGAATCAATTTTAAAGTTTTATGAAATCTGAACTGGTGTCAATGGAATAACATCACAGTGATCCATGGAGAATTTCTTTAAAAGATCAAGAGCTGTTTTCGTAACTACTAATTCACCTTTTGCTGACAAACAAAAATGATGTCCTGACCAATTTTTATAGGTTTGACCTTCTACATCTATTGTTCCAAGCGGGATCCATCTATAGAAGGCCGGGATCGCTATATCCGGCTGCCGTTCTTTGAATTCGTCTGAGGCTGTAATTAAGCAGGGTTCTATTTTGCAGTCTTTTAAATGGCTATTCCTTAATGCTTCTTCCAGCCTGCTGGATATGATAAAGGCAGGCGTCGCCTCTGCTAGATCATCTCCAAGCCAGCCTTGGAATTCATAATGCAAAAACTGAATCTTTCCGGAGATTCCCTCTCTTTTCACGTTTTCTGCTGATCCATAAACCGTTTGTTCACCGTGGTTGCCGGATACTTCAGGCTCAAGAAAATATAACTCAACCATTTCATTAGTCATTGCTATTCATACTTTCACCTCATACAGTCTCATGTAAACTTGCTCGTAAAGGGCATAAATCATAAAAAAACTGCTGATTAACAGCAGTCTTTAAGAATATTCTAATTTAACTCCAAAGTTTCTCCTATAACCCCTAGCTTTTCGACTAGCTTTTTAGCTTTCCCGTAAGGGTATCCATCAACTAGAGTATAAGGAACATTTTTTGACCCCTTTAACAATTCGGCTGAAGAGATATCAATTCCTAAAACAGTCTTAATTTTTATTAAGTCTTTTATTCCATTAGCAGGAACAGTTTTCAATATAATTTTGCATTCATCTGTTGATGTTGCTTGCAAAGTCTCGCTTTTACAGCCAGTTTTAATCCACTCTTTAAAGTCTGCCGAAATTTCATTGCCATGAACCGGATCCATAGTGCCGGAATCAACTCTTATTACTCGATTGTCTTCCCTAATTTGCTTCATGAGGAATACATTTCCTCCGCCGTCGTCTCCTATAGCTACATATCCCTTTGCATACTCATCTACTTCCCAAGTTTCATTTCGTTCTTCAATGTCCTCAGTACCGTAAATTGCAATACCTCCACCTATTGAGAAACCGTTTGTTTGCTTTAAAAATTGTCTATATTCATCAGGGAGCTGACCAGACATTGATTGTTCTATTTTCTGTATTTCGGATTCACTGCCTGGTGAGTTGAGTATTAGATTAGGAATGTTTGAGAGATCAATCATTTCGTGAAACCTCCTAGGTCATCAAAATATTTATATGCGTCCCTTGTGACTTTTCTTGCAGTTTTTTCAGCAACTCCAGCTTCTATCATTTCTTTATAACTTATGTTAAATTCGCTTCTAATATCAGTTTCAAATCCCATTACTTTTCTTCTTTGTCTTTGGAGAGCAGAAATTTTCGCATGAGGAAAACCTGAACTAGATGGCAAAAGAACAGCTGGAGCTTTCTTTTCGTTATATTCAATCCCTTCTTTTATAGCCCATCTTTTAGCCCATTCATTTTGAATAGGATGGTGAGACTGTACTCTTTTGTCGGCAGCAATATTCTTATGTCCTGGTGCCCTATTTACACCAGGGCTTAAATAACCATGTTCATCTATATCTTTTGCAAAATATCCTCCTGGCCTTTTTGCGAATCCTCTTTGTTCTATTCTTTCCAGAGGACTCTTAAGTGCTTCAGCCTTAACCAATAAAATCTCTTTTATTTTGTGGTCATTAAAAACATTAGTAGGAATTTTTCCGGGTATACCTACAAAAGCGGGTGATGTACCGTAATTAATATTAAAGTTCTCAGTAAAATTCACAGCAGCTTTGCTAACTTTATTCACTCCTGTTTTAGCTGCAATTTTAGCAACATTCCCCACCTTCGCAGCCGCACCACTCTTCGCCGCAGCCCCAAATCCCTTCGTTCCCACAACCGAGGTCCCCACAGTTCCCAATGCATAGCTGATCCAGCGGGATCTGGAGTTGGCGTCTCCGTTGATGACGTCGCGGGTCCAGGATTCTTCGATGGCTTTGGACATGATGCTGTATGTGTCGACTGGGTGGATGATGGAATTGCCCATAGCCCCGAAGGTTTCCTGGGGTTTGGTGACCATGTCTTTGATGCCGACTACGAAGTCTTTGCCCGCGAGGTAGAAGCCGTCTTTTATTCCGTCTGCTATTTCGCGGTCCCGCTTGTAGCTTTCATATCGTTTTACGTTGCTCATCTGTTCGTCGGTCAGGTTTTTGTATCCTATTTGTTTGGCAATTTCGAGATATTCGTCTTGGGAAAGTTTATAGACATCGAGTTTGCTTTTTAATTCCTTGATTTCTCTCGCTTTAAATTCTTTGTTTTTCGCTTCTACGAAGACTAATGCATTCCGGTCAGCCTGAGCGATGTCTTTATATACATTTCCGCTCCTGAATGCAGCGGCATCGAATCCCATTGGATTTACGCCTTTTGCGCCTTTAGTGGCTCCAGTCAGCTGGGTGTAGAAGTTTTTGATGAGCACCTGATTCATTTCAGAGACTGCATAATCGTCTGTGAGAGAAATATCTACTTTATGCATATCTTCAGTGGTCTCAACGGAATTTTTGGAGGCTTTATGTATGTTTACTTCAAATGATTTGGAAGAGAATACCTCCAATGAAAGGATGTCGTTGATGCCTGACAAGATTCGGGTAAGGTCTTCTTTTTGCGCTTCAACCATTTGCCTTGATTTTTCAATCGAGTTTCGCAGCTCTCCCTCCAGGAATTCCTCTCGAATGAAGGTTTTTTGAGCGAGACTGGAGTCCTCCATTTTCCCTTCGATGCTCCCAATAAAAGCGAGCTGCATAGTAATAAAATCCAACCATTTTCCAACGAGGACCGTGTGCTCCTGGTAGAAGCTTTTAATTGCTTCGGCTCCATTCCCCTGGAATTCTTCATCCTGGATAATGGCCGTGTACTTTTCATTAAGAGACTGCAGCTGCACGGCAAGGTTTTTATATTGTTCCGCACGTTCGTTCATTGTCGTCAGCAAGGCTTCTGAATCATATACGTTCGGCATGAATCACGCTTACCTTTCCTCATTTATTTTAGCGGGCCCATTGGCAAATGGGTAATCGACTCATCCTGTTCCCGGAGGTAATCGATGTTCGCCCTCGTATCCTCAATGTTCTTTTGAACCGCCCTCTTGTATTCTTCAATCATGTTATGAATCTCATTCTCACGCTTGATCCACTCCGCAGTTAAGCGAAGTTTGTTTTCTCCGAGCAATTCTGTAGAGGGAAGCGGAAGATTGAGCTGCTCAAGCGTCTGGCTTATTTGATTAAGCTGATCCACGACATCCGCATGCTTCAGTTTAATAAGGGTTTCCACTCATCCGCACCTGCCTTCCATTTTCTATCTTTATCTACATTAAATTCTATCATTTTTTTCCAATTTACCCAATTGGAAGAAAGTCCTTATTTGGTGAGAGATACGACAAAATATAGTCTTATATAACCAATATGCTTCGATTCATTCTCGTAATCTGTATGATTTTCAACCCACTAATGAAGCGGTAAGATAGCGTGTCTTTTTAAGTTCGCTAGGAATATAAGAGGATAGGGGATGCAATGAAGGTGGAGGTGGATGGACGGAAAAGTAGATAAACGTCAAAAAGCGTCGAGAACCCTCCCGACGCTTCTTTATAAGAAACTTTTACTCTATTTCAAGGCAATCAAAATATACTGCTGAAGCTCCTCAGCTAGAAGATGATAGCCCTTTTGTGCAGCCTCATCCCAAGTGTGAACTTCACTTGGAATTTCTTTCTTTTGAATAAAATCAAAGAACTGAATTTCCTCTCTTAATTGAACAAGAATCTCATCATCACTGTTTTGAGCATCGATAAAATCCTGTACTGTTAACTTTTCATAGAGAAACATTAGTCTTCCGTCTGCATCATAATTCCAATCACTTAGCCATTTTCCAAACCGGTACTCCTCTTTAACGGTTTCAAATTTTAATTCCATATAAGGAATCAATTTTTCATAGACCTTATCTTGTAAGGAGTATTCTTTATGTAAGCTGCGCAGGTTGTCCATCGTTTCTTGGTTTGTATTGTTTTTTATGTTGAATAAGTGTTTGAGAAAGGACATGATATCCCCCTTTAATGTTTTGGCGATGGTTTTATTTTAATGATAAATGCTAATAGGACGATTAAAATCTGGAACTGAGCCCAGAACAAAACCATCATGAACCACCGATAATCTTGCCACATTTGTACATTGACTAAAAACAGAATAATTATTCCAAGAAGAACAAGACTGCTGTTTCTTAAGAAAGGAAGAGCCCCAAACTTCGCCTCGTTTTTTTGGTCTCCGGCTGAGGTTAATAACGACTTGATATCCGACTGGACCATGTTCAAATAGCCCGTTACAGAAGAACTCAAAAACAAAACATCCGACTTATCCGTTTCAATCAGCCATAATGTGTTACCTGAAGGAATAAAGGCAGTTCCATACAGATTATGCTGCATGTCAGTTGTTTTACTCAAGGCAACAGAATTAATCTGCCTCTCGTTCCTTAAAAAGTCTTTTAGAAATAATTGGTTCGTCTCAGATAAATGAGGATCACGCATCATATCAAGGTACTCTTGTTCAGGCATGAGGTGAATGCCATTGTAATAGGCTGTACTGACTTTTACATTAACCTTTAAATCATTGATTTCAGAGCTTTCATCCAGCTTAAAAAAATTGCTTAGTTCCTTTATTATATTCACATTTGTTTGTTTGAACGAATAAGAATAATAACCATGTTGAACAGTTTCGCAAAGCCACTTTTTATTTCTGAATGAATTGAAAAATAACCGTTGAGAGAAGTTTGGCTGTTCCATTTTCATTCTATAAGTATAGGTATTGATTTGTTCCAAATAATCTCTTAATTCCCTATACCTTTCTCCAAAGTAAGAGCTGTCTGTTTCTTTTTTAATCTGTTTCAGTTTTTGAGCACTTATTTCATTTTCTTCAGCATAGCTTTTGAACAAATTATGTAATTTTAAAAGATGACAAACTTTTAGAATTTCTTCAGCAGAATAGGTGCTTATTTTCTCCAAAAGAACTCCTCCTTTCCTCTTTATTCACTAAACATGTATAACCCGCTTGCTAAAAATAGCTGCCACAAAAGCAGAAGGTAAAAAAGAATATGTAAGGGAAGCCTTATAAATAAGGGAAGCCTGTATAGTACATTGGTTGTATAATAATTCAAACCAGAAAAAGCAACAGCTAAAAATTCAAATAGATAGTTTGAAACTGTCCGTTTATTTTCAAATACATTCGTTTCATAAAGCCGCAAAATAGGCTTAGGAATGATAATTGAAAATAATGCAAAAATAGAGTTAATAAATAAGAGAAGCAATAGGATTGAACTTGGATAAGGAATGCCGTTACTGCCCATTAGGAGACTGACTAGCGTTAAAAACACCAGCCCGATTCCATATCCGTACGCCCTTTCTTTCACCATAAGAACCTCCTGAACTTACCGCTTAAAATATTGATTCAAAGCATCCATTATCACGCTCATAAACTCTTTCACAGAGATTGGCAGTACATATATTTTATCTTCTTCGACTTTATTATAATCTAACCACCATACATATCCATTCTCTATTAAATAAAACATGACAGAAGTCACGTTCAGTTCTTTTTGTGCAAAGTTTGAATCGAGGAAGGACAGGTTGTTAAATTCATAATGGTTTCTCTTGAAGTCTTCTAAAAAACGTTTTAGAGAATCCGGGACTTTGGATTGAAGAATTTGCTCGTGGGCTTCTTCATTAATAGTATGGAGCTGATTGAAAATTTCTTCAGTTAACAGCAGTTGTTCTAGCTTAGGATCTGCACTACTCGCATTAATATGAAGAAATTCCTTCATTTCAGATTCTATATCACTTTCTATAGAAGACAGGCGAAAATGATGGATGCCATCACTAATATATTGAGCAACCACGTCAGACTTGCTTGCCTGATGAAGAAAAAGTACTTCTTGTCCGCTTACAAAACGAACTTTCTTTTTTGAATGAGCGATTAAGGTAATAAGATTTTCAAGTCCCTCAGGAACAGAAGAATCTCTTTCTGGATCCCAAAATCCTTTTATCTTTAACGAAGCTTCAATATTTTGAGCATAATCGCCCAATAAGTCTTGATTCATCAGTACTTCCTTACTATTGAATACATCTGTAGCCATATCTTCAAAGCCGCATAAGGCCAAAACGGCAGCTAGTTCATCGGTCGTCAAAGAAATACTTTTTTCCATAAGTAGCATATACTCATCCCCTTATCTAAACAATCCTGATACCATATGCTGAAGGTCTTTACCTACATTATCCATTTTTTCGCTTATTTCTTTTCCTTTTTCCTCAACCCACTTTCCGGCTTTTCCGCCAGCTTCTTTTACTTTGTCTTCTAATGCGATTGAAGAGACAATGCCAATCCCTGCACCGACCGCTCCTCCGATGACGGTTCCGGGCCCAGGACAGATCATTGTCCCTATAAACGCCCCTCCGGCAGTTAAACCCGCTACCCCTGCATCCATTCCAAGTCCGGCTGCAAATCTACCGTTCACTTCCGCCTTTGATTTATATTTGTTCTCATCACTTGCGAATTCACCTGCGTTGGTTGCTACAGAAACAGCTAGACCAACATAAGGTACCCTCTTTAATACACTTTTCCAGCTGGAAACCTTTACTTGTGACAACGTCTTGCCTATATCAATTGGGAACCTCCCATATTGAGCGGCCTTTGCTTCATCAAAAACGATGAACGGATGCGACTCCTTAAGAATCGTTAAAAAGTTTTTGGTAGTAGTATTAGGATGAAGGCCAATAATCTTTTTGAGTACTTTTGCAGGTGCACTTCCAAATTGATCAAAATATTTGCTAATAAAATTAACCGGAACCTTTTCACCTTTTTTTAACGCTTTGTAAATGATTGAGGCGAGCCTTGAATCATACTTTCCCCTTGAGTTCTGCTTCCAGGCTTCAGCAGCTTTAATCGCATATTTCCCATTGCCTTTCTCTTCGAAAACGAGCCTTCCTGAGGATAGAATCACGGCTGCCAGAGCCCCTCTTGTGGCATCTTTTATACCGACAAGCTTACTGGCTTTATCCAGGTAATCAGCTAATTTTCCTAAGAAAGTATTATCACCCTGCTCAATCGACAACTCCAATGCTGAATCCAAAAGCTCAGCAAGTTTATCATTTTCATCAAAGTACTTCTCAATCTTGTTCAATGTAGATTCTCTTAAAAAAACCCCGTCATTGCTCCATTCTTTAACCTGTGAAACAAGCCTCGCTATTTCACTCAAATCATTGTTTACATCTTTTATACTCTTGCTTGCTTTCTCATCCGTTTGATGAAGTTGATCAACTGTATCCTTCGTGTGTTTCTCTGCATTTGAAATGAAATTTTCCAGGATATCAAAGGATAGGGGAGGTGGGCTTACCAGATCATTAACGCTGCCAAGTTCCTTGTTGATCGAAGCGGTGATTGATTTAGCGGCAGACTCAAAGGAAGATAAACCGTTTTTTATCTCATGCACGAGAAAATCTTCCTGGATATATCCATTATGTGATTCAAATTCAGAAATCATCTCCATCACTTTATCCAGTTCATTTGTATAGGTGTCTAAAAATTGGTTAATCAGCATAATTACAGGAAGGTGAACTTCCCGGAAGTTTGTTTTAATGGCATTTCCGCCTTGGCCTGAAAGGGCATCATCACTTAAAAAAACGACTTCGTTTAAGGCGTTCCGAACGTCCAGTACTCGTTTTTTCTCCTCTTTTTTTCTCGATAAGGAGTGATTCATAGTGGTTAAAACCTCTGACACATCAATGACTTTCATCTAAAAACACCTTCCTGAAATTAATTCAACTGCTGTACTCCATGGTTTTGGCTAATTGGCGTTCTTTTTCCGCATAATCAGTGATTTTTTGACTGGCGTCCCGTGAAATCTTGAGCAGCATTTCTTGATAGCTTTGCATCAGCTCGTAATAAGCTTGCTCTGTCTGTTCAATTTCCGTTTTGAGCTGAAGCCTTGAGTGGGAAAATGATAGCTCTTGTTTGTCTGTTTGAAGGTTTTGCACGGTGGTACTCAGCTTTCGCAGCGCTTCCTTAACTTCACTTTCAATAAGTTTTATTTCCATAGGTCACCTCTATCAACTTTCTTCTTTTATGTTGCTTATTTGAACATTCAAGATTGAAATGCTGTGTTGAAGGGCATTCATTTGGTCTTGGTAATAGTCTATTTTGCTTTCAATCTCATTTAGAATCTCGTTTGTATCTGTACTGGAAAGTTCATTATATTCACCAGCCATTTTTTCCCGGAACTCCTGAAATTGATCAGCGCGTTTGCCGTTCCATATCTGGGTTGAAAGTTCAGGCTGATTTAACTGCTTTTTATTCTGAATAAAATCACGTTGATCCTCAGATATATTATTGGAAGCAGATTGCAGCCGCTTAACTTTGTCTCCATAATCTCTAATTTGCTCATATAATTGCTCTACTTGGCCTGTAAGCTGAAGGTGAAGCGCTGAAGCATTCATTTTGTTCTCCTCCTTATTCTTGTGGAAAACCTATGTATTTTTACCCATAAACAGGTTTAAAGAAACCTAATAAATACATAATAAACCAATAAAATCCATTCTATTCGAGTTAAAAGTATACGAGAAGTTGGGAAGTGCTAATTTGCAGAAAAATGTATACGGTATTTACGAGAGTTATCGTTATTGTAGGTAATTTATATTAAAAAAGTGTTGTTACACAATTTATTCAAAAGATTTATTAAACGCAATTCGGTGAAGAGCCGTTGATTGGGTGGATGATGGAGTTGCAGCTTAATCCATCCACAGTATAGCGAAGTTTGTTTTCTCCGAGCCTTTCTGTGGAGGGAAGCGGAATGTTGAGCTGCAGGGTTCTCCTCTCATCCGTACCTGTCGTCAATTTTCTATCATTACCTACAATAAATCCTATCATTATTTTCCAGTCTGCCCAATTGGCAGAAAGTCCTTATTTATTAACCTCAGCTTCAAAAAATAGTCTTGATGACCGAAATACTCTCCCTCCACCTCTACAAAACACATGCTCTATTACCCAATTAACATGAATAAAAATATAGTAAATGTTGAAGAGGCTAGTATGATTGAATAATATTTATGGAATTCACTAATAAACGGAATGAACATCATCTAAATTTTCGTTAAAAAAAGAAGATCTTATTGAATTTTCATTTATGAAATGCACACAGCTTAAATAAAATGTGCTGATGGAATTTCCAAAATTCAATCCACAGCTTCCATCCACCAGCAACCTACACAAAAAGAGCCTGGCACTATAAGCCCAGGCTCTTTTTTCTTCACTTTTTCACTACTTTAATTGTTACTTTTTTTGTATTCTTGGCCCGGTCTGTGGCTACAACGTCAAAAGTAGTTCCGGCTTTTTGCTTTTTGATGGCAATTTTGTAATTTCCTTTGCTGTCGACTTTTCCTTTTCCGACTACTTTGTCTCCTCTTTTAAGCTCGATTCGGCTTCCGGCTTCCGTTTTTCCGGATATGACTGTATGCGTTGAGCGGACTTTATTGACAGTCAGTCGGGGAGGGGTTTTGTCTGATACTACTGCAGATGCAGGATCACTTACGTTCCCGCTCTCATCCATCGCAAAGACTTCAACCCGGCTGCCTGCTTTGATCGGACGGATTGAGACCTTGAACTTGCCGGAGGCCGCGGCATAGTCGGATGCGTAATATTTCCCGTTCACGTATACGCCGACAGCGGAATATGGCTCTGCAAGTCCGGTTATCGCTTTATCATTATCATCCACTTTGTTCATCCGCGGACGGTCCGGCGGAGTTTGATCTGCATTGACTTCCAGATAATCCGCTGCCACCGCATAGGCTCCGCCGTCGTTTGCATTGTTGTAGTCAAAAGCATGGATGAAATACTCACCGGCAGGAAGATCAAAGACAAATTCAATGACTCCCGTTTCGCGGTCTTCATCCATATAGGCCGGGTAGATCGGCTCTTCGTTCCCGTCAGTCAGGACCAGCACTGCGTCCGTCCCGCTCACCCCATTGTAGCCGGATGTGATGCCGACCCAAATGGCCCCTGAACGGGGAACGGTAATTTTCCATGCGTCGATATCAAGATTGGAAAATGTACCTACCCCGTAATAGCCAAGCGGCAATCCGTTTGCATTGTGCGTGTAATCATTCGGCTCCCTCTCGAGGATTTGGTCACTCTCATCCAAGGCAGATCGCTTCAGCTTTTTGTCTAACGACCTGGAGATCTCCTTATGTATGACGGAGGTGCTGTTCCTGTAGTTCGTCTTGTACTCTTGTTTCAAGTTCACAATAAAAGCTGATTTGCTTTCACCGGCTGCCTGAGCTGAGCCCGGCAGCAGAAGAGAGGCTGCTAGTATTGAGGCAGCGGCCCATTTACCAAAGTTTGTCATCCGCATCCGATTCATCCTCCAATGCTTTATTTTTCGTCTACGGATTACTTATATTAGGTTTTGGAGGAAATAGTACCTAAATATGAACAAAACTAAAGTCCCGAAACCTCTAACTACTAGCTTTCCAGCAAGTGCAAACAAAAATCCAAATCTGCTTTTAAATGCTCTTTAATAAATTATTTCTTGTTGATTTGACTTTCTCCCACATAAACGGTGCCGGTTTTTGGATATACAAGGAATACTTTAACCTAACTATCGGCAGAACGTTTATGGTCACCATCACTTCCTTTATCGGATTTGCCGGGATGCTGATCATTAATCTGTTTATTTAAGAGATTGATAGAATTTTTTCCAGGGCTGCTGATCAGGCAGCCTTGGATAATTCCACTCACTCGAACAGTTCCAACCAGAATTTGATAAAAGACTACCCCAAAAAATCCGTTAAATCCTTATACATCGCTTCATTGGGATAAAAATAAGCGCCCTTGCCATCTCCAACCAGCAGGGAACTCATCCACTTGCTCATTTCTACCTGAACAATGGCATCCATATCGAGGTAGTCTTCACCGAAATAAACCATTTCACACGATTTATTTAACCTCGCCACCAGCTTTCGATCCTTCGTTTTGGCAAAAGTAAGCTCGGATAATGTGCTCAAATATTCTTTGATGATCTCTTCATCAATGAATTCTGATTGAAACACTTCGCGAATTGCGTCTCGGATTAAGGGAGTGAATCTCTTTTTATCCCGGGCCTTCAATCCATAAAGAACAATGCAGTAACGATTTTTGTCATTCACGAGGATCAGAAACTTATGCCTGCCAACCTTCAGCATGTTGGCGTGCCAGCATAGTAAAGGATCTGCTTCCTCCACCTGTTCAACAGGTGTTACTTTTAGTTCATCGAGAAGTTTTTTCGTACATTGTATAAGCATGAGGTGGCTCCTTTGTGTATTGAGATTGGGTGGGGCTTTGTATGATCGTAACATGAAACATATGATGGAAACAGAAGATCATCTAACCCCTCTTTACTCAAATCGCCACTATGTATTGTTTCTTTTACGAGGCCATGGAACAAACTCTCCTTTCAGGCACCGGAACAGAAGCTTCTCGCCATCAATCTCCCATTCTATCCCTTTTGATTCGAGCCTCTTGCCCACCGCAGCGGATAACTCTTTTCCATAGGATTTCTTCCAGTATTTATCTCCATTAGATTCACGATCTGCAGCAAACTCTTCTCTCGTTTGAAAGCCTGCCTTTAGAGCGATTTCGTCTAATTCATGTCCTATAGTGTGACACACCCCGCTCGAATATGGTTTGGTTGGTTCCACACATCTCGAGTCCTGAGCATTGGTGTAAAAACCGGAAACTCCGTCCTCTATATCCGGTAAAACCATATACCTAACGGTGATTTCTTTTCGGTTCTTTCCTTTAAATACGTGCTTAAATATACCTGCTTACTTCCTTCCATATCCCAGCTGATGCAAGTGGTGTGAATTTTGCCATAATATTTCTTAAAATCTTAGAAAAGGATGGGTCTACACCTTTAATGATGCCGAGCAGTTTTTTTTTGGAAATTTCAATGACATACTCATTAAAATCATGCATGATTCCTCTCGCATTGCTATAAAGCAGTACTATATCATTCTTCTAAGAAGCACGAGAACCGTCCCGGTGCATACTTCCGGAAAGTTTCGATGTATACCAGTTCCAATTCAGGAATCTCAATTTTGGGATGGCTGGATCAAAAGGAATATAAAGCGTCCACACCTTCAGCTTCTTTGCGGCCAGAATCGCAGCAATCATCCCTTCAACTGGTCAGCATGATTAATATAAATTTTTTGTCGTTTCATTAATGGATATCTTAAAAGAGGCAGTCAATAACTTATATAAGAATGGGATTAAAAGAAAGGACAGTGCTGAAGGTCGAAAGATGAGTAGTATTTGTGGATGAAACCAGATGGGTATTCGAAGAATTTAATGAAAGGCTTAGAAATGAAAGGATGGGACAATATCCATATATGCAGTTGATAAAGGAGGCATGAGACGTGAGTCATTCATTATTGATTTATCATATTAATTAAAACATAACAAAATTAATTATGAGCTTTTATTCTCTTATTGTAAAAGATTTCCGAATTAACTTGCAGCATTAAGCCACTTATTATACTTTATGGCTTTCTTATCCTAATTAGGCCGCCCAAAAGTTTTGCACTGGTGGCTCTCTGCATGTAAAAAAACACCAGAACCGTCATAATGCTTAAGGTTAGCAGTCACACAGCATACCAATGTGTATGTAACTATCATTTACTATGAAACTTTGAAAATGCAGTCAAAACTTTGTTTAAGTCTACTGGGTGCATGGTTCCTACGTAAACAGGCTTGGAAGTCATGGAAAGCGAAGTGGGGTTATTGATTTGTGCATAAGACATATATTTAAGCCCCGCATTTTGCCAGTATGTGATAGGAACCCGGTGCGGAAAATTTTGATTGGGACTACTTTTAGTTATTTTTACTGCTACAGCCAAAGCTTTATTATCACGGAAACCTAAAATAAGCGCAGGGCGAAATTTGCCGCCTTGCGCTGGAGGATCAAAAGGAAACGATATATAATATATATCACCGATCTGCATTTAATCTTCCAGCCATTTTCTGTGTACTGGATTATTCGGATTGTAATTTTGAACTACACCGTTTTCTCCAATAATAAGGGGCTCTTGATTAGAAACAATTGAATCGAAATCAATGGAAGCAGACAGCTTTTGATTATAGACATTGAGATTGTTACGAGCTCGTCTCAAAGCGGTAGCGCTAAGCCTGACACGTCGTGGGACCTGGCTTTTCCGTTGAGTTACTGACATTCTAAAAAACCTCCCTTTTTTCACATACTCACCACCTTCATGGTAGTATATGCAATGTCTAACAAATATAATTGTGTAAACTAATATAGCGAATTAGATATAGGATTGTCAACCTTTAAAAAAGGGGAGAATTACTCCTTTTTGTAAGCGTTCACCTATTGACTTGCAATACTTTCTCCTCACCCCAATTGCCCACAGAATCGCCAGGAATTTCTTTGAGCATACTGGCTACCACAATCCAAATGATGAACAATGCCTAGTGTTGGCGATTCAATTGGCATGAAGCACAGCGACGGTTCTCACGCTTCCTCCCACCTCAAGCCTTAAAAATCAAATTCGGAGAAATCCCCAATATCCTCGCAGCCTGCCTTTGAGATAAACCAGTAATGGTTTTAACTTTTCTCAACACGGTATTTCTCTGTTCCCTGGGCAGACTCTTGATATGCGGTATTTCCAGATTCCCAAGACATTTTCTAATTTCCGCTCTTGCCTCATCATCGGATAACCGTTTTCTGCTTTCATCATGATCTTCTAAGCACTGGTCGTTATTTTAGGAAGCATAGTAACGGTTCTCACGCTTCCTTCCACCTCAAGCCTTGAACACCAAATTCGGAGAAATCCCCAATATCCTCGCAGCTTGCCTCTGAGACAACCCGCTGATTGCTTTAATTTTTCTCAACACTTTATTTCTTTGTTCCTTGGGGAGACTCTTCACATACAGTATTTCCAAGTTCCCAATACATTTTCTGATTCCTACCCTTGCCTCATCATCGGATAACTTTATTCTGCGAATCGTCACTATCTTCTAAGCATTGATCGTTATTTTTGCGATCATTAAATTCTTTAAATCTAATCCTGGCAATCAATAGATCTGGAGAGAACATATTTAATAGAAAATGAGGATCAAGAAGGTCCGGAGGATAAACAAATTGACCATAATAGCCAAGACAGCTACTCCATTTCCATTCAGCGGGGAGGGGAACAATTCTTGCTTTAACGGAATTTTGATGGATGTATCTTGTTGCGGTGAGGAGGTAGTTATTAATAGTTTCACTTTTGAATCGGTCCTGAAAGAGATGACCGGTCGTTCTGTATTTCCAGTTATAGTACTTGGCGTAGCTGATGCCTAATCGTTTCATCACGAGTGAAATTTCGTGGAAAATTCCTTACTTTTATTACCCTGTAAAATGGAAAAAGAAGCACGAGAACCGTCCCGATGCTTCCATTAAAATTTCCGCATCCGTTCGAGCGTTTGCCTCATTAACAAGTATTTGACTGTCTTTGAACATGATGTATCCGTCCCCGCCATTGAATACGTAGTTTAACATGGCTGTTGTATGTTTTTTGCATATCAATCGGTTCATTGTTGACCAGAATGTTTTCCACTCTGGATCCTACTGGTTTAGCAGGGTTATAGGAATAGGTCATGCCTGAGACTTGCATAAATCCTCCCCCCAGACTTTCAACTCTTGATACTCTGTTCTCAAGTGCAGCTTTAATGGTTTCTCCTTTTACATCAGCCAGGATCACTTTGTTTTGAAAAGGAAGAATGGCGTAAGCATCATGCAGTGTAAATTCGCCGGCAGGAATGCTGGTCCGGATTCCGCCGCTGTTCATCATGCCGAAGTCCCCGTTGTAAAAGGAGCGGTAGCTGTCGGCTACAAAATTGCCAATATTCGTTTCCTGAAATCTTGTTTCATGGTTATCTCCATAAATGAGTTGAGTATTGCATCAGTAAAGAGCCACCTGGGCGGACTTTTGAGCACCTAATGCGGATAATAGAGCCTCTAAATGCAACGGGAAGAGCCAGTTTTTCATGTGGAATATAAACAGCCATCGAAAACAGCTGCTTCGATGGCTGTAATTAATACAGAAATTGTTCATCAGCTATCCAGCTATTCAATGAAGTTGGTTTATATAATAATTTATAATCGAGTTACACGATCTGGATTTTTCTGTACCAACTTCTCATTAATAGTAGCCACAGAGCGATTTATACTCATAGTAGAAAACCCCTCTTCAAATATTAATGAGGCGACTTCATAATTAGATTTCCTATAAGTAATCACTAAGAAATCCTTCTCTACCACTGTATTTTCTCTTCCTCCGTTAGTAGCACTAATAGCTCCAACAACAGCTCCAGCTCCTCCAAAAGCGAGACCACCAATTAAGGATCGTCCAATTAAGCTCTTCTTCTTCCTATAAGTGTTTAATATTTCCTTATTGGTCATTTTATGCGCACCAATTAATTGGCTATTTTCTATTACAAATTTCCCATTATCATGTATAATGCATATCATCATTTTATGCATTATTAAATAACATTGGCTGTGCAAAGGCAACGGTAGTCCATCAATTAGCTTTACCTTATCAAAATCATGAACATCATCTACGTGTACTCCAATTGTTTTACAATGTTTTTCAAGTTCATTAATTTTTCTTTTAGAATAAAGAATAAAAAGAAGAAAGAGCACTATTCCTATCACGATTATAGTCATTACGTACCTCCATGCGTGAATAAACACCTAAAAACAATTTAAATATAAACGAATCTAATTACCTAGAAATAATATATGAAAAAGAAAGGTTTCGATAGAAACTCCCTGTGCTACTCTAATATTTACTATTCTTATCAATTTTGTCTCAACAAACTTTCCCATTGTAACTATAGAAGCATCTAGGAATTGAATCTCACTATATTAAATTATCAAAAGAGGGCTGGAAACGAGTTGCTTGAGGTATAACCTGCGCATTTTTTCTCCAGCTCTTTAATTCTACCTAGCAGTCTTCCAATTTACTTACTTCAAGTTGTTAAATGGACTTCCATCGGGGTTACTCCTGTTGTACCCGCCACCCAAATCTAAGGTATGGTCAACAGCCGTGTTTCCGTCACCGTCTCGGAAATACCCTTTTACATATGTACCATCACTTCTAGAATAGCCATCAACATGGTGGGGCGACACAAAATGAAGGTTGTTTAAATCTAATGTTAGAGGTTTAAAGTGATGTTTATAAGCATGTTTCAATGGATCCTGATAGTCTAAAAAATCAATCGAACTATCGTACGTGCCAGGTAACGTGTGGTTGTCAAAATTATAATTATCGCTGTTATCTTGTCCAAAGTCATGATCAAATGAATCAGATAGTGTCTGCAAATAATGTTCACTCATGTACTTTATCTCCTTCTAAAATTTCATTTTTAATTAATTCATCCATCTTGTCCAGTCTGTCATGAAAAATCTGAATGGCTGAAGCTTCTTTTTGTTTGCTATTGATTTCATTTTTCAGAATGGTTTCGTAAGATAAAAGAAGACGTGAGAATTCCTCCATTGACGACTCTTTAATTTGGCTTATTGTACGGTGTACATAGTTATGAGCCTGTCCTTCAAAGTTATCAACCAGTTGGGTGATTTGACGGCGAGCGGCAGTCATTAATTCTGGTTTGATGTTTTCAAGCTGTTTTTCTGCAAGTTTTTGAGACAGAAGCGGAAGACCCGCCATACCGACTATCGGTAAAAAGAACGGACCACCTAGCAAAATAGCTAATGTCCCGGCTCCGCCTAGAACGAGTCCTGCTTTTACATTAGCGTTACCCGTTTGGGCATTCAGTATCGGAATTGACTCTGCAAAATGGAGACTTGATCCTTTAACGCCCTGAATATCTACACTTTGATTGAACGCAGATGATAACCCTTTAACCACTTCGGTTTGTGTTCTCCGCAAAAGTTCATGAATATAGTCACTATATTGATTAACCCATACATTAAAATGAGATTTTACAGCAATCGGAATTTGAGATTCAACTAAATTTTTGATGTCTGCACCATGATAGAGCCTAATCCGATTCTCAATATCTTCTTGTATAGAGCTGCCGAAATGCTGAATGGATTTCCGCACCATATATTTAATTTCATTTTCACGATCGATTATATAAGTCTGCAGCTGACCTTTCCAAATATCACGATTGGATAACCAATTTGTAATTGATCCTACTTGAGTTTGAAGATACTCAAGTGATTGGCCAGATAATCCCCTGGCAGTTTCAATTTCATTTATAATTGTTTCAGCACTCGCTTTTAACCTCCATTGAAAACGTTCGAGCTTTTCAATGCTGCGTGTACCACTTTCAATACGTTTTACAATTTCCGCCTCAATTTCAGGCACTCCCGAATATCGAAGCAGTTTTTCATCCCCATTTAACTTTCCTTCCAGGGCTTCACGAGCTGACATCGGGAACAGCTCAATCCTCTCCCCTTCTAAGAGTGTCTGGATTCTCCGCTCAATATAGTCAATCGTGTCATCCAGTTCCTCATCATCAATCCTATCCATAAAATTAGCAGCAAAGATAATTTTGTCATGTCCATTTTTCAATAAAAATTCCTGAATAAACGTTTTCTCAGTCTGCTTTATGGCCGCATCCATTGAAGTCATGTAGATAATGACGTCTGCTCTTGGAAGAAATTGAAACGTGATATCAGAACGCTGTTGATTTATATCATTTACTCCGGGAGTGTCAATAAGCACTACTTTATTTTTCAGCAAAGCGGCATCCGTAAATAACTTTAAATACTTGATTTCTTCTATATTAAAGTCTGCAGAAGCCGTATACCCATTCAATTGTTCTGAAGTAAGTTCCTTATTTTCAATTTGTCCATCTATTTTCAAAACTTGCAATGCCGACTTTTCAGAATGGAAAACCGCATTTATAGTCGCTGTAGTAGGGGTCACATCCCTTGGCATAAGGTCCTTACCCAGCAAAGCATTTACGAAAGTAGACTTACCATGCTTAAATTCCCCGATGACCATAATCGTGTAGTAATCTTGTTCCAAATCCTCACCAAGTTCTTCAAGCACTTTCAATTGGGAACTTTCTAGTAATGACCCAGTTATACTCTCTTTAAGTTTCTCTACCTTTTGTATAAGCAAATCCTTCTCGAGTGTATAATTCAACTCACCGCACCAGCCTTCTCTTTTTGAGTGTTCAAGAGGTCCTGATTCAGGCTGCCGAGATTGCTTTTTATCTGGTTTAATACAGATTCTTTCTGATTCAGGAATTCAATCTCGAGCTCTAAATCTTTTTCTTCAAGCATTGAGTTTTCTATAAGCTTGTTCAATTGTCCTTCAACCTGCTGTACGTTCTCATTAACAATTTTTTGATACTTCTTATATATTGAATTGACCATGCCTTCCCACTCACCTTTAAACTGGAGCCGGCGCTGAGATTCTGTAGACTCCATCTGAGAAGACAGTTTACGGCGGAATTTCGTCTGTTTATTTTCACCTGTTAACCAGGACCAGGTACTCCCAATCAAAAATGAAGCTATATTCAACGCCGCTGTGGCCACATACCCTGCACCAATGGTAAGTTTACCGATAAAACTAGTACTGTTACCCCAGGCATGATCTAGTTCATTAAAAATATCATCGAATATAGAATAATTACTTTCCTTTTCTAACATGAACTCTACCGACACCATTTCATTTGAAAGCTCACCAAAAGAACCAAGATTAAGAAGATCCCCTTCCAGCCTGAACCATTCATTGTTCAACTGCTTACTCATTTCTTGTATTACTGACTTGGCTGTATTAGACATTTTCATTTTCTTCTCTTCGTGGAGGTTCCTCTGCATTGGAGCTATAGCTTTTTCTATCTTTCCTGTGATTTCTTCAATATCTAAGTATTGATTTTTGTCAAAAGTGTCCAAAGCCTTCAAAGTGATTCTGTTCAACTCTTCTTCATACCATTTATTGAATTTAGATTCTTCCTTATTTAATTCAATTACAATTTTTTTTAACGCCTCTTTACCAGTTATCCTGACTTTTTCAAGACGCGGACGAAATGTTTGGACCTTACTATGGAGACCGTCAATTTTTTGGTTTAAAGACCTATATTCAAAATCAATCCGTTTTTCAAGCACATAAGTAATAAGTTTATCCGTTCTCTGCAGAATCTTTTGTAGCTTGGCTGCCCCTCTTTCAAATTGAAGGAAGTCACTCAATGCAGATTCCAGCTCTAAGAATCCTGATTCTTCAATTGGTTTGGAATGAATAGGCTTGCCGCGTTTTGAAACAAGTACTTCCCCATTGGCTACACGCCGGGCATTTAAAGCATCCTTCGCTGCGACCATATAAATTTTCGGCTCAACAAGAGTATCCTTCAAATTTTTATAAGCATAATTGTAAACCTTCTCTATTTCTTCAGAAGAACTCAAAAGATCCTTTTGATTTACAACGATGAAAATCTTCTGAATGTCACTTTCAAGAATCCTATCCTTTAAGAAACTCATTTCAGATTCTGACAAAATTTTGATAGCTGATAGCAGGAGTATGGCTACATCCGATTGAGGGATAATACCATTAGTCAGTTGCTCACGTGCCGGATCAAGGTCATTTGTACCAGGAGTGTCAATAATTTTCACATGATCTTTGCAAAAAGATAATGGCTGGCCAATTTCTGCATATTCAATGCTCTTGAAAAGTTCAATCTGCTGCTCATATGCCTTTTGAGATTGAATATCTCCTAGAATAGGATCCTTTGCTGCTACAAGCTGCTTAAAAGCTTCTTCGTTAATTTCTTCTGACGGTTTATTGTAGAAGTGAAGCTTAATATAGGGCTCTTCACTATAGGTTATCGTGTTCAGCAACGTGGTCGTGGGTTTGGCCGATGAAGGGAGGAGTTTTTTTCCCAATAGAGCGTTGATAAACGTTGACTTTCCTCGCGAAAATTCACCCACTACTACGACTTGAAATTGTTCCTGTAAAACCTGATTCCTGGCTTCTTGAAGCTTTTCCAGATCCGAACTATTTCCCATATCTTTCAGGACCGCTTGCAGCTTGTTAAGCTGAACGAGCAGCTGCTCTTTCTTATCAGTATAATAATCTAATGAAAAACTCATCTTGCCAGCTCCCTAATACTCTGTTTTTTCAAGTATCTTCACAATCGGTTCTTCCGAAATCCGCAAATCTCCGTTATTTAATATCCGTACTTTATAATTAGCTTGAATTCGTTTTTGTTCTTTTGCCCCATCCTCATAAGCATATTCATCTACCAAAAGCACGGTAGCAATATAATGATTTTCGTCAGCCTCTATAACAGATTCAATACTCAATTCAAGGTTATTCATTTTTAATCCCTTGCTGTTTGCATTATTGATGTAGGCTTTTGCACTCTCATAGGCAGGAGTCCCATTATCATAAAAATTCTCAAGATTACTAAATCCGTAGCCATTAAAAGCTTCTTCATGCGAGTTGTAATAAATAGTAATAAAATCATAGACTTGCTGAATTGTTACAAGCTGAACTGTAGGGACTTTTACGACCTCTTTTGTAGCATCTTTTGTGGTAATCTTCTCTATGAAAAGCCGCTTTTCTGGTAAAACTTTAATAAAGTATTCCTTTTTCCGTTCATTATTTGTTTTTTCCCCTATTGGATCCGTTAAAGCAAAGCTTTCAGTCGTCGTAACTTGATATTTATTAGTCTCTACTTTTTCTATATGTTCCACTTGGAATCCGAGCTCCTCAAAGATAAAATTTTCTCCTGATATGGATTCGATATATGTATAAATATCTTTGGAGGCGGATCCTTCTTGGTCAAAGAAATCATCAACATAATCTGTATTAACCTCATTTAATGCCTGCAAGTATGAGCTTCTAAAATCGTTCAGAAAACTTTCAATCTCTCCATCTTCCACGAGAATTTCCATTACTGTTTTACTGGCAAGTTTGTAAGAGAAGTTCTCAACAATTAGGTTATCAATAGTCAAATCTTCAGTATAAGAGTTAATCATTAAAGTGTAATTGGCTTGATATACTCTTTGTACATCTGATTTCTGATAGCTCTCATCAACTATTACTTCAATTTGAGTTTCTGACACATACTCAATATTGGTGATAACAGATTCAAACGTTGTTTCTTTAGATACTTGGCTATAGTAGTAGGAATACTGCTCCCATCCTTCTTTACTAAAGAGATGTTCATGACTTAATAGATCATATCCAAGCTGCTCATACATTGAATCAATAAAGCGTTCAACCTGATCTCTAGGCAATCTGCTCTCTAGTGTCTGTTCTCCTTCAATATATTGAGATTCAGCTGCGTCGGTTACTAATGATGTATCTGAATTATCTGAATAGCTATCCATCTCTTCCAGACTAGCAGTCTCTTCAACATTACCTTCATCGCTATCATTGGGATAGGACTCATGCCTATTGATGTAAGAACTGCCTATAAGCAATGCTAAAATCATGAATCCTATTGAGGGGAAAAGCCATTTATTTCGTGCTGTAATTAAAGAATTTAATTCTGCTTCAACGTTATGATTTAAAGGAGCAGGCAATACACCCAGTTCACCTGATAAAAGTTCTGTCGGGGTTAGATTAGGAATGTTCAAAATAGGGTTGCTATGCAGTTCCTTTGAAAACATTTTAATTTCTCTCCACTGTGAAAAAAACTCTTCATCAGGCAATTCATCACTTATTTGATGAATGCTATGAAGCAAATATGACACTTCATTAAAGGATAGGGACTGATTATTAGTTGAGTTATTGCTTATTAGCTTTTGAGCAACATTAATATTGAAAGTATGCATCCAATTTGTGAAGGACTCTATTTGATTAACATCCTGCTTTGGGAATCTAATAAAAGTTTTCGTTTTTTCAATTTCATTATTCCAAATGCTGACCCTTTTATTTATAGTCTCCACACTGAAACTGAAATCATTCCCTATAGAATCTATTACACTTTGCTGGATTTCTTTTATGGTTTTAGTTATCTCTTTAAAAGATTGATTTAATTCCTTATGCTTCTCATTCAATTTCTCTCTTGTATGATTGTAAAACTCGAGTTTTCTCTCATGCTTTGCGAGTTTCCCTTTCTTCCTAAGGAAAGATGAACTGCAAATATCCTTCCAATCCTGTTCGAGAACGGTTCTCTCCCTATTTAAATTCTCAAGCTCTGTATAATACCTTTTGCGAGTTTCATTAAAAGTGAAGTATTTATGAAGGAGTAAGTTCTCCCATTCTGATATAAGAGTATGGTTTAACAAGACTCCGCTTTGAGAAATGTTTTTGTCTAGCTTTTCTTTAACATCCGAAAGAAACTTAGTAAAGCCATTCGCTGTATAATTAGGTGTACGCAAAATCTGATTCCATTCATCAATCTCGATCTGGTTTACTTTTCTTTGTTCATCTAGACTATGTTTCAAATCAAGTAGTTCCGGCCATTTTCTGGTAACAATGTTGACAATGTTTTTACTTTTAAGATTTTTTAAAGGCAAGGATATTTTTCTTTCCAAAGAAGTCTGATTTAAGTGGCGCAGAGGAGAGATCAACCTGCTATAAGCCCGCTCCTGCTTTCTCCATACATCTTCCTTTATGTTTTCTATAATATGTTCAATATCTTGCCAATTGCTCCATTCTAACATTTGGGAGTTTCGAGTCATTTTACCTTCAAGTGCATCCTTAGCAGAAACTCCAAACCATTTTCGAATGTAGGGTCCAAGGCGAGGTTGGTGAAAAGAGATTAATTCTCCAAGTTCATCCTCTTCATCATCCAATTCATCAATTCGGTTAATAATACCAAAAGGTTTAATGCCTACTTCATTAAATTTTTCCAACCATCTTTTTTCTGTGGCTGTTCCTACATACATAGCATGGAACAAGAAAAATGCGTGATCCGTTCTTTCTAAAAAACGCTCGGTCGCATTAGTATGAAATTCATTGTTTGCATTAAGGCCAGGAGTGTCAATAACCGTAATGTGATTGAGGATTGTATTAGGAAGTTGAATTTCAACATATGAAAGCTGCTTTCGAATGTCTTCAAATTCGCCTATACGTTCGGCCGTTAACTGCTCGAACCATTCACTGTTGAAAGAGGCAGAATGGCCATCCTGGAAATGAGCAATCACCTTTCTCTCCTGACCATAAGTCAGTTTAGTCACCATAGCTGTTTCGGGGGTAACATCAGAACTCAGGACTTTGGCACCAAGCATAGCATTTATAAATGTTGACTTTCCTGCATTAAATTCGCCCGCAACCATAATTGTCAATTTTTCATCTATATCCTGCCGTAATTCTTTAATCTGCTTATTAATTGAAAGATATGTTTCATCCTCTGAACATAGGCTAATCAAATGATCAAGCCCCTCTTTAAACGACTGTGTCCAACTCAAAATTCTGTCGCCCTCTCTTTTTACCAACTTAAGCTATGAATATTATACCAGAAAAAACTTAATTATTTTACTTTTTTACCCATAATAAAGGTATTTAGTATGATATTTTGGAGGGTTATTGGAGAGTGCGGTAAAATCCCTTCCTTTATGGAGTATTGATGAACGTATCGTGTAGCGGTGAGGAATCAGGAACCGGGGTGACGGTTCTCACGCTTCCTCCCACCTCAAGCCTTAAAAATCAAATTCGGAGAAATCCCCAATATCCTTGCAGCCTGCCTTTGAGATAAACCAGTAATGGTTTTAACTTTTTTTAACACGGTATTTCTCTGTTCCCTGGGCAGACTCTTGATATGCGGTATTTCCAGGTTCCCAAGACATTTTCTAATTTCCGCTCTTGCCTCATCATCGGATAACCGTTTTCTGCTTTCATCATGATCTTCTAAGCACTGATCGTTATTTTTACGTTCGTTAAATTCTTTAAATCTAATCCGGGCAATCAATAGATCTGGAGAGAACATATTTAATAGAAAATGAGGATCAAGAAGGTCCGGGGGATAAACAAATTGACCATAATAGCCGCAGCAGCTACTCCATTTCCATTCTGCGGGACAGGGTACAATTCCAGCTTTAACGGGATTTTGATGGATGTATCTTGTGACGGTGAGGAGGTAGTTATTGTCTTCAATATTTTCACTTTTGAATCGGTCTTGAAAAAGATGTCCCGTCGTTCTGTACTTCCAGTTGTAGTACTTGGCATAGCTGATGCCTAACCTTTTCATCACGAGTGAGATGCTTTCGCTTTCTTCTTTCATCAGGAGGTGGACATGGTTCCCCATCAGACACCACGCATACATCCTCATAGCCCTTTTGATTTTGTATTTTAACAAGGTATCGACGAATTGTTTGCGATCTTCCTCATCGTGAAAGATTTCCTGTCGGTTGGCCCCCCTGATGATCACATGGTAGACGCTACTGTTACTTTTTTCCCTGGCATATCGCGGCATCAGACTGACTCACCTTCAATCAAGATCATTTATACGTCATCTCTCTTCTCTCTTCTCCTGTTAACGATGCAAAAGAAGTTCGAACCGTTTTCCGCAGTGAAAAGGCTTCGGTCAGAGAGGCCTCGGAAATACCGTCCTCCCCTGCCAAATCCGAGATGGTCCTTGCGAGGCGAATGATTTTGATTTGTACTCGGTTGCTGAGTCCGTTCGCAATAAATATTTTTTGTAAGTTTCGCTGCTGATCAGAGTTTAATGGGCTGTTTTTGATCAGCTCCTCGAAAGGAACACTGCCATTGCATACTTCCCTTCCATAACGGAGGTATTGTCTTTCCCTCGCCTCCCTTACTCGTTCCTTTATAGCTGAAGAGGTTTCAATGCCATTAAAGTCATGATTCAGGTTTACTGCTTTTAAGGAAAGAAGAATGTCAATCCGGTCTAATATGGGGCCTGACACACGGCTTTTATAAGACTTGATTTGCTTATCAGAACAGCTGCAGTATTGATCATGAGAGCCTAAATATCCGCACGGGCATGGGTTCATAGCTGCAAGGAAGATGAATTTTGCGGGGTATGTCACAGTGGAATGAGCGCGGCTGATTGTAACGGTTTCGTTCTCAAGTGGCTGCCTTAACATATCCAATGTCTTTTTTGAGAATTCTCCGAGCTCATCAAGAAAGAGAACACCACGATGGGCCAGGGACACTTCTCCAGGTTTCGGATTCGTCCCGCCGCCAATGATGGAGACGGCTGAAGCAGAATGATGGGGGTGACGATACGGTGGAGTGGTGATTGAGGTATAAGGGGCACCTGCTAATTGATGGAGACTGATTTTTTCAAGCTGCCCTTCTTTCGTCAGAGGCGGTAGGATGGAGCGAAACGTTTCAGCCAAGAGACTTTTACCGCAGCCGGGCGGGCCATCCATTAGCACATAATGCTCACCGCTTGCGGCAATCTCCAAGGCACGTTTGGCAAATTCATGGCCGAGAATCTGGTTAAAATCCCGTTCCATTTCCCGGACTTCTTCTACTAAATTTGCTGAACGGTCAACAGGAAGCAGCTGCTGCCCTGATAAAACGTTCAGGATGTCCTGCAAAGTTTCGATGTAAACCAGTTCTAATTCAGGAATCTCGATTTTCGGGATAGTGGGATCAAAAGGAAGATAAAGCGTCCGCAGCTTCAGCTTCTTTGCAGCCAAAATTGCAGCAATCATCCCTTCAACCGGAAGTACTGTGCCATCCAGCGATAATGCGCCGATAAAACCGGCATCTTTTGGAATTGAATCCTTCATGAAGTTCCCGCTCTTAAGCACACCGAGAGCAATCGCCAAGTCAAACAAAGGACCGTTTTTCTTTTGCTCGGCAGGTGACAGATTGATGATTACTCTCCTATCTACCAACGGAAAACCCAAGCTCCTTAATGCAGCAGACACCCGCTCCTTCGACTCTTTGACTGATGCATCCGGCAGTCCCACCACCACAATCGATTCCATCCCGTCAATCACCTGCACTTCGACTTGAACACAGTAGCCTTCTAATCCTTTCAAACCAATACTCGTAACCTTTGCGGACATGATCCTTCCTCCAGTCGACATGATTAATATTAATTTTTTGCTGTTTCATCGAGGGATATATTAAAAGAGGCAGTCAAAAACTTATATAAGGAGATGGGTAAAAAATGAAGGTGCTGAAGGTGGAAAGATGAGTAGTATTTGCGGATGAAACCAGATGGGTATTCGAATCATTTAATGACAGAGTTAGAAGTGAAAGGATGAGACAACATCCTTACTTGAAGATGATAAAGAGTGGGTTAGTAGAAGGCATGAGACTCGAGTTATTAGTTATAAATCTACCATATTATCTCAAATATAACAAATATATTTATACATTTTTTTCTACTCTACTAAATTTAACGATAAAAGCAAATGGCTCACCACTCCGCATTTGGTGGCTTCTTCATCCGCATTATGTGGCTCAAAAGTATGCACAATTGAATCATCTCCCCTGCTATGTTCCCGGTGATTCAAATTAATACTGACGAAGTAAAAATCGGTCACAAAACCCGTCAGTTCCAGGACAAATAATTACGTTAAGATACGGACATTACAGGACTCAGCAGTTTGCTGTAATTAGGTTTTATTGCGAACAATTTAAACCATATAATGTAAAAAGAAGCATGAGAACCGTCCCGATGCTTCTGAAGAGTAAGGACAACACGATACGTTATAAGTCAAATCGTTATTCCGTCCCGCTTGGGACCTATCAAGCCCATTCTGAAAACCTTGTTTTCATTGAAGTTAAAGCTGGAGAATCCCAAACACTTATCATTCGAGAAGAAGTGGAAGGGGAAATTTTGGCCGAGCATGAGATTAGCTTAGAGAAAGGAAAGCTGATTCAAAATCGCAGCCATACACGTGATCGCTCGAAAGGAATCGATGAATTAAAACAACGGCTGATCTCTTATTTTACCGATCAGAGGCAAGCAGCCGATTATCTTGATGAAATCAGTAAGCGATACCCTAGGTATCGGCGGGATCACTTCTCCATCATTCAAGAGGTGATCCAAAAGTATTCAGCTGGTATAGATGCGGTTATGACCCGGTGTACGACGGAAAGACTCTATAGCGGCAATGATTTCCGGGATATGGCCCATCACCATCATTTATCTAGTCATGCCCCAGAGCAGGAAATTAAATCTCTCCAGGCCCACTCACCTAGACATTCCGAAATCAAGGCCTCTGCCCGTTCTCTAAATACCTACACTTCTATTTTAGAAGGGCGGGCATGATGAATAAAACAGTGAATGAACTACAGAATCAATTTCGTCAGTTGCGTTTAGCAGAAACTGCAGAGGAGCTGCCACGGCTTCTCCGCGAAGCTGAAAAGGCATCGTGGACCTACCTGGAATTTTTAGAGTCCATCACACGGTATGAATTGGTCAAACGAGAAGCTAAAAGTCTAGAGAAAAGAATGAAATGGGCTCGCTTTCCCTTTGTGAAATCGTTAGAGGAATTTGAATTGGAAGGACAAAATGTGTTGACTGCCCGTCAGTTAAACCAACTTAGGGAATTGAACTGGCTGGAGCAGCAGTACAACCTAATCCTCTTGGGGCCTCCAGGCATAGGGAAAACATTTATCGCCGTTGGGTTGGGGCTTGAAGCAGTCCAAAGAGGATTTCATGTTTACTTTGTCACGATGGGAGAGCTTATCCAGCTCTTAAAAACAGAGGAGTATTTGAACAAGTCAAAGGTGCAGCTTAAGCGACTCAGAAGTGCAGACCTGGTCATCATTGATGACATGATGTACATGGCGATGGATCAAAGAGAGGCAAACTTATTCTTTCATTTGATCAACCATCTATACGAACGAAGTTCGATCGTCCTAACCTCCAATAAAAGTCCGGATGAATGGGGGAATTTAATTGGGGACCAAGGCATAACAACGGCCATTTTGGATCGATTACTTCATCGTGTAGAAGTCATTTATGGGAAAGAAGATGAAGAAAGTCATCGAATGAAAAATCGGAAAAGCATCTTTTCAGCAAAAGTGTAAAAAGCAAATGAGCAAAAAGTGTAAAATTCAACTTGACGTCTACAGGCAGCTGGCTAAGAGGATACAACGAGCCAGGTTGCCCTATACAAAGACCATCCATGATTTTGATTTTTCGTTTCAGCCCAGCATTAGCGAACAACGGGTAAACGAAACGCTTACATGCCAGTATATCGCCAATGGGGAGAATAGAATCCTCCTTGGCCCGCCTGGAGTGGGCAAAACTCATTTAGCAATCGCGTTTGCCTTAGAAGCAATCACTCAGGGAGCCACTGCCCTGTTTCTATCGGCAGAAGACATAGCAATTGAATGCCGTAAGGCAGATGCCAGAGGTACACTCAACAGGCTTGTCAGCAAGTGGAGCCGTCCAGATCTTTTGATCATCGATGAAGTGGGTTATTTTCCGTTTGATGAACGGGCAGCAAATGTGTTTTTTCAAGTCGTATCGCGAAGATATGAAAAAGGGGCCATGATTCTGACGTCTAACAAGTCCTATGTGGAATGGGGAAACGTATTTGGAGATGAAGTTCTGGCTACGGCTATTCTGGATCGCCTATTGCATCACGCTGCCACCTTCAATATTAGGGTCTACTGTTTATAAAAAGAATCAAAGCGATCAGTGTGAATAAAAGGAAATAACTAACACCTTTAAGCCGCTTTTAATAATTGTTTTTCTCCCTTAAAAGTTCGTTTTTTTCTATTATATAGTTTCACTCGGGTTTTTATTTTATAGTTCATAAAAGAATGTTGCTTATCTCATTGATACATTTAACCTTCCAATTATTCTACATAATGCAAAACGAAGCTTGAGAATCGCCCCGATGCTTCTCCACCAAAATTAAAAGAATGAATATTAAAGTCCATCCTTTTAAAATTCAAAGGTTTCTCGTGTTAACTGGGCTTCTGCATTTATTTCATCGAGTTTATCATTTACGCTATATGTCAATATATTTATACCATTGCTAATAGTTTCGGTATCATCATTTGTTGCTCCATTTAATACGGCCACACCTCCCATAAAAACTAATTCTGTACATTCTACTGCCAATGTATTTATATTTTTGAATTTCTCGGGGACACCATTATTTTTATCCCCTTCTCTTAAAACATTACCATATGTTCCTATTTTTGCTACTCTGTCTTTAAACTCGTTTTTCCAATTTTCATCTTTATATAGGGATGATTTATTTTCCGCCTCCTGAAGTAAATCAAGAACAGCCGTATAATCCGTTAGAAATACATTGTCTAAAGCATCTTCAAATACTTTAAGATATTCTTTTTCTTCTTCACTTAAAGCAATTTTTTCTGTTGTTGGAGCTTGTACAACTTGCTCCGTTCGTTCGTCGTTTTTTCCAATTTCAACCTCTTCTTTTTGAGATTCAACATTTTTTGTTTCCTCTGCTCTTTTTTCCATTTTAGTTTTTTGAGTATTCTCACTGTTACATCCGATGAGTGAAGTCGATATAAATATTAACAAAAAAGAGTAAATTATTTTATTCACCATGCTCCCCCTCTTATCACTTCATTTAGTCTTAAAGTTATCATTTGTATTCAAATATTTATCTAATTAGTGAGTCCTTTTTTATTTTCCAGCATTATAAGCTGCAGCGTTATAAAAAATCATTGCTATACTCTGTCCTTTTATTTTTGCATTAAACATCCTATTTTAGAGGGAAATCGGAAGTACTACAGAAAAGGTTTACTGCAGTTCTATAATGGAGCGAAAATCTATAAAAAACAAAAGGCTTTCCAAGATTTTATGGACAAGTGCTACTCCATCAATTGGTACAGTTATGAATAGAAGGAGCTGTTTACAGTTGGTATTTTAGTCCATGGCGGATAAATTGGCTCTAACCGTTGCATTTAGTGGCTCTATTATCAGCATAAGGTAGCTCAAACATCCGCTCAAGTGGCTCTTTACCAATGCAATACTCAAATGGAAAAAGAAGCACAAGAACCGTCCCGGTGCTTCTGATTTAATTCCTCCGATAATATAGGGAATCGACATTTTTTTAAAATCTTTATTCTACTGGTGTTAACTTTACTTTTGCGAGCGTTTCAATTACATCTCCTTCTGCTGTGAAGAACGTGTATGACTCTTCCCCATGCCTTCCAAGGATTGTATTTACTCCTGCATCCCCATGTACAAAGAAATTACTGCCTTCACCTACTGGAGTCACTGTGTAACGTCCTGCAGGCACGTCTGAGACAACGATATATTGACCTGCCCCAAGAGTCTTAGGTTTGCCCACTGCTTTTAAAATCTTACCATTAACAGATGCCAATTCCTTTTTCTTTTCATCTACTTGAGATTGAACAGTTTTTACTTCTGCTTGAGCAGTTGATAATTCACCTTGCGCTTCTTTAATTTGACCTTGAATTCCAGATAGCTTTTCATCACTTTCTACTTGAGTTTTTTTCAACTCTGCTTCAATCTTTGTACGACCATCTTTCAATTCTGCATCCAGTGCGCCCTTAGTGTCCTTAAGCTTTGCATCGACTTCATCCAGTTCTTTCTGAGCCTTTTCTTTGCTAGCAATTATCGCAACTACTTCTTCGTGTTCGGCTTCCTTGGACTTCATATCCTTTTCGATTTTTGCAACTGACTGAGATAAATCTTTCTTTTCTCCCTTAAGCTTTTCAATTTCTGCATTCAATTCCGTTACGTTGAATTTACCTTCTTTCAACTGAATTTTCTCGCCAGTTTCACCCATTGCAGCACCGATTAATAGAAGAATGAATGCTACTACAATTGCACCTGCAATTTTTAAAACCTTTTTACCAATTGACTTTAACTTTGACTTTTCCATTACCTTACTCCTCCTAGTGTTTGTTTTATATAGAAGAGATTCTTTCGAATTCCATTACTATCTGTCTCTCATGGGATGGAACATTCCCGTTGGAAAGCCGATTAATACAGCCAGTTTATCGATTTCCTTATCTAGCTGATTGATTCTGTTCATCCTGCTATCTCTTTCACAAGGTTTAGGCAGAAACATCTGTAAAGATTTATTGGATATGATACAGCACTGATTTTATGAATCAGGGAAGTCAGGCCTTTTTTGAGTAACAAAAAGGCAGCATTATAGATAATGGCTTCTAACATAATATGATAATCATATATGTCGTTAAAATTATCCAAGACTACACCTAGACTCTAAATCTTATGCTTCGCTTCCTCAATTGTATAACTCGTAGTATATCTAAATTCTTGAATTAATCTTACTTTATGCTCTTCCTTAGATGTAGATTCATCAATTAATGACTCCAAATTCTCCACATCCAACATCAAATAAATCATGGATGTATAGCTTTCATCACTTAACGTAATAACAGCTAAGGGGGCCATAATCATATAAAATCGACATGGATATATGAAGCGCGAGCATCGCAACAAAATGCATTGCCCAAATCCCAGGGCCCATGCAAAAACACCCGACGAAAGCCAAATTTAACGGGCTAGAGGCTTCACCTTAATACTCACTTCGGAGGCAGCAAATGACGAAAAAACAGCAATATTGATGGAAAGGATAACGAGTGGAATGTTGTACATTGATGCGTGTTCCATTTTTGGTTGGATCTCCTTAATGAGGGATTTGATAGAGGTTTTCTTTCTATATATATATCGGCTTGGAGTGGTGATTATTGATAGGATGGGAACAGTTGGGGGAGAAAATAAGGAGTATTCAAAGTCTCTTAATCTTTGAAATTCACAGTATTTTTAAGGCCTGTTTAACTTGGCTATTGATTGATATTCGCGATCTTGGCTTTATTGCTGATAACTATCTGCCATACCACCCATTTTCATTTCAGTTAGCTTTCTTAAGGTTTGCTAGTTTAATTAGAACGCTCTTTCCCGAAACAATTTGACTCTAAAGAAGCACGAGAACCGTCCGATGCTTCTTTGACTCGGCTTTTTATTTTATAGTTCGGGAACTGTTTTTTCCAATAGTCCACAAACAATTAGCTATAAAATTTACTTGTAGGTTTAGTTTTTCTAATCCTACTTTAATGCAACTTCTTAACGATAATTATGTAAATTCCAATCATCTAATATGTTACCTAGAGGTTTATTAACCTTATCATAAGCAGCTGCATATTCATTTTGTTTTGTATTCCTCCATTTCTTTGTACGAAAAAACTGTACCGTAACAAAAAAAGAAATCCATCCTCTAGGTTGTTCATTCATTAGATATATGGATAGATCTTTTGATTCTCCAAGTTCTTTAAGAAATTCCTTATAATACTTTGAAAAAATATCTTCATACCCACTTAATGTAGTCTCTACAAGGTTAAAATCATCTTCACCAAATTTTTTTCTAACAGCATTTTGCAAATAGATTGGAAGTTCGTAGAAGTAATCTTCCGATGCAGTCCTTTTTACCATATCGTACTTCTTACTTCTTTAGTACTTACTATATTGCCATATTTTTCGTTTGCTTTTTTTGTCCCATTAGAAAATGACCTTAGATAAAATTGAGGTAAGTAATGTTGATTTTTGACTGACAAAGTAAAACTCCTTTTTATTATTATGTCATTTACTGGGAAAAACAAGGTCCCGTGAAAAATTCAAATCTTTTCTCCCCCATACAACGGGAAAAGAAGCACGAGAACCGTCCCGCTGCTTCTACAACAAAGAATGAAGACTCTCAGGTGGATTTAAAAGATTGTTGAGAAGCACAGAGCTGCTTCCCTTTATATTTACCAAAAACTCCGTTAGTTTCTGGTAGACATTATAGAACGTCAGTAAAACTATATCACTAAGTGTTCAATCACTCACCTAAATCATACTTTTTATACAATTCAAAGTAATATCCGATTAGTTTAACATACTCCGAAATCACTATCTTACGTGCGTTGCTATCTAAAAACCAATATGGATCAGAATTTTTGTCAGCAGCAACATAAGTAAGATGTATTTCTGAGTTTCTAAAAACTCGATCAAATGTAAGTTTTGATCTTCTCATATGATAATCAGAGGAAACTACTAGAACCGACTTGAGATTGTACTCTTCTAATAATTCTTTTGTATATAGTGCATTTGTATAGGTGCTTGTCGCATTTTTTTCAAGGAGTAATTGTTTCTCTGGTATTGGAAGTGTATGTACTGTTTTATCGGTTAATCCTAAACCCCAAGGTGTAGATAGAATAAGGTACTGTCCATAACCTTTTTGGAAAAGCTCTATCCCTTTATCCAATCTGACAACTGAACCACTTAGAATTACTATCGCATCAGCCTTTACGGGTCTTTCATCTACTATTAGATGTGGTCTACTATTTATTAAAAGAAATATAACGATAAGTGTGAATAAAAGGAAATAAATAAACCCTTTAATTCGCTTTTTAATAATCATACCTCTCCTTAATATTAAATTTTGTTCTTAGTTTTTATTCCATTCGGTTTTAAAAAACAGAAAATATATGAACACATCAAAATGAAGGTAGAAAGCACCACAGCCCCAAATAAGAGAATTAAGAAATATTGTTTATCGGAACCGCTGCTCCAAAAGTATCAAGGACATTATATTAGTAATACTTGGACAACCAATATCTTCAACATTTGGACGTCTTTAAACATTATTAACAGACTCTTATATAGGCTCACATGAACTATTTAGTTCCATGATTAGTAATGTAAAAAGAAGCGCGCGAACCGTCCCGATGCTTCTTATAACGAAAAACGAACCAAAAAAATATCCGATTCGCTTCTACAAAACCTATTATACAAATTAAAAAGTTTTAGCTTAATGTCTAATTTCACTAATATCTATAATTTTTGGGCTTGACCACAGGCACCAATGTGAAAAAATGAAGCGTTACAGGTACCAATTTTGTAATTTATTTCTAAATATCATCTAGCTTTTTGCTTTCGCAAATTTTATATTCTTTGAGGTTTTATTTACTGCTCCTTTTATTTTCCCTAATCGGATAGCAGGTAATTCAATGTAAATAAACGATAAATGTGCTACCGGTAATGCGAGGATTGGAGCAATAAGAATTGAAAAGTATAGAGGGAAAACTTCTTTAAAGTAGTATATCGTAACCATTAGTACTGGCGTATGAACTAAATATAAACTATAGGAAATTTTACCCAACCAAAGTAGTGGCTTTTTATTTAGAAACTTATCAACTTTAATAGAACATAATACCACTAACATTAATAATATTACACCTAAAACAGCCATAAAATCATTTAATATTGATATCATATTGAAGAATACAAAATTGCTTTTATATGCTGATAAACCATAAAAAATCCATTTAAAGTTTAGGAAAATGAAACCAAGTAACCCAATTCCCCATTTTAGAGTAGTCTTTAAAGAAATAAAAATTGCACATATCTCTTTTCTATTCTTAGCAAAAAGAGCTCCAATTAAAAAAAGTATAGTATAGTAACTTGTATTAGATAAAGAATATATAAAAGCTGAAAGGAAAGCATTTTTTATAAATAAGGAAAGCCCTAATAAACCAAATTTTAATGTTAAACAAACAATTGTCAGATACAAAAAGTTTCTTAACCATGCTGACTTTAATAACAATAAAACTAAAAAAGGAAATATTAGAGATATCCTCATTTCATGATCAAGACTCCATACTACCCCATTTACATTAGTTTGATCATATCCAATCATAAATAAATAAGAAATAATACTTCCGACGGTTATCTGGTGCTGCCAACGGTTATTGAAAGCTGGGCTCAATGAATCGATTCCGTTATAGTTTGCTAGGAGAAACATTAACATTATTGAAAATAACATAATTAAAATATAAGGTATATAAATTCTACAAAACCTTTTCTTTATATATTCAAAATATGAAATGTCATTACTCTTATTAGTGAATGGCAATGTTAAAACGAACCCACTTAATATGAAAAATAATAATACAGCTTCCCCACCTGCTACAAAGGTATGTAATGGGGAAGTAATAAGTAATTCTAGAAACGGACTTTCAAATTTAAAATGGTAATTTGCATTATAAAATGCAGGATATGAAACTACAGTGTGAAAAATCACTACTATCATTGATGCTATTCCCCGAAGGGAATCTAATGAGTCTATACGATCTTTTTTCACCAATATAATCTCCCTCTATACACTTTTTAATCTGAGATTTTTGTATATAGTTTGCATTTGCTAGTTTAGAAATTAAGGTAATAAGAATGGAGTTTTTATCGTTTTACTATAGTAAATATGTTTTCTTTACCTTTCCTGAAAGGACTTTTAATGATACTTTTCTCAAAACTATTAAACCCTGTATACCAAAATACTAATAGATATAAAAAACTAAAAATCGAGATAAATATGCCTAATGATAAATATGAATTTATAATTATTATCTTAGTTAAGCTGTATCCCAATAGCCAAGCGACTATAGAAGGAAAAAGAAGCTTTAAAACTTGTAACCAATAATATTTCATATCAAGTTTAAGACTTATTGTGTAGTAAATGTTATTAGCGATAGCATTTATAAACATTCCTATTGCAGTACCAATTGCAGAGCCTATAATCCCCCAAATTTGAACCAATATTAACGTTAATATAAGATTAATAAATGCTACAGCTAAATATATTAATGATTTTATTTTATGTTTATTTAGCGCCTCAAGCATGGGTGCAAACAATGCTTGTATTATAGAAAAAACTTGAGAAACCATAATTATTAAAGCTATATAATATGCTAAATAATATTCTTCATTTGTCCAAATCAGAATAAATTGCTTTCCAACTAATATAAATCCTATTAACATAAAAAAGCTTATAAAAAATTGAATTCGTGATACTTTAATCAACAATTCCATTGTTTCTCTATCATTTTTATTAATAGCATTTAGTTTGGTGAGTCTTGGCAAAAACATGCTAGAAATAATTTTAGAAAAGTTAGTAAAATAGCCATTTAATTGACTACCAACAGAATATATTGCAATAGAAGAGGCACTTACATAAATTCCTATAACAAATAAATCAGTACTCCAAAATATGTTATAAGCTAATACACCTAAAAATACATAAAATGAATACTTTACTATCTCTTTAAATAGTTGAACTTCAATTTTTTTGAAAACAAACTTTATTTTTAAAACACTAAAACTATAAAACACATTTATAAGTCCTAAGATAATATTAAATATAGTTGAAGCTATAATGATTCCAATTGCGTCATAGCCTGATGTTAATACAGTTAACATTAATATTGGATTTAATATAGTTCTTATAGCTGTTAATACCTTTAGAAACACAAATCTTTCATGAGCCGTAATTATCCCTGTAAATATAGAGAGGGGGAATGACGTCACTATATTTATAAGTGCTATTAAGAACATTCCTTTTGTCATTTCAATTTCTAATTTTGTTAATCCCCTATTAAATATAAAATCTAAATTATAATAGATAGTTAAACCTATTAATAATCCTATTAAACTCATGCAGCCATAAATAATCAAAAACATTCCATTAAGGGATTTTAAACCTTCAAAATCATTTTTCGCTAAATATTTTGAATTATACCTAACAATAGCACTACCTAACCCCATATCAATTAAATATATATATGCAATTATTGAATTAATAAGAGTGAATAAACCATACTCAACACTTCCAAGTGTATTAATTATATATGGTAGAATTACTAATGATAATATAGTGCCAACTATTAGGGTAGAATAAGATATTATGGTAGCTAATTTTACATTACCATTATCCATATAATCATTCCCGTTCTTAAATTTTTAAGGAGCCTCCTACATACATAGTACTTAAACAATGTTGTTAGAGCCCCCTAACTATTGTATTTCACACATCGTGACCTATCTCTAATCGTATCATCATACAAAATTAAAATTGGTGAGCTTTCTTTCTAATACAAAAAAACACCTACTTATCTACAGGTGTTTTATGATTTAAGAACGCTCTTTAAAAGTCTCTTTTCTTTAAACTACTTTAGACAACCTATTAACATAACTAACGGATTAAGTCGCTCTATGTTTCATATTTTTGCTAGATACAATATTCCAGTCGTTAAGAAATCTTCCTCTCGAAAAAAACTTCTTTATATTTTTCAAATTAAATAATATTAATACATTACTGAGTTAAGTTTTAGATGGTTATAGTTGTTAAATAATATATTCACCGAATACGTTACCCATATGACTATCATTATTATTATTAGCATCTTTTCATTGCATAATTAGGAATTTATAAAGTTGCAAATTTCCTTATGGTATTTTAATGCAAAATTATTGTCAAATTTATCTGTTTTCAATCCTTGAAGATCTTCAACAAGTTTAAATAGGTCATCCTTATTTTCAACGAACTTTATATAATTCAAATTTTTTATCCATTCATGGGTTCCCTTAACTTTATGGTTATAATTATTCAATACAATACATGGAGTTTCAGTTATTGCAGCAAAAATCATCCCATGAATTCTGTCCGTTACAACTATTTTCGACGATCTAAATTCATCAAGTTTTTGTTTTAAGCTTTCTTCTCTTTCACTACTTGACACATTTTCACTGGATAAAGTATCCGTAATTTTCACATTATTATATTTCTTTTTTAACTCACTAATTATTCCATTCTTTTCACTAACCGAAAGGCTACTTTCAACATCATCTCGTAAGCAAGTCAGAATATTATTTCTTACGATATTTTCTTTAGATTCATTTAAATAGAATACAATATCAGGGGCCAATATCACTTTATTTTTAGTGAAATTTTGTTTAATTATATTGTAGCTTTTATTTTCTCTTGCTACCAGCAATAAATTTGGATGTTTAGAGTATTCCTCAATAGTTTTATTAAACTCTATTCTTCCTCTTTCAGTATTACTAAAAAATATTGTTTGAGGAAAAAATAAACATTTATTATCATTAAATAATCCTAACAAATATCTAATCGCTTTCTCAGCATGTAAATACTCATCCCCTATATACCCACCACCATTAAAAGCAATTATATCGTTTTCTTTTATTTGCTTTCTAATCTCTTTAGCAGCAATAAATGTGTCATCAAGATAAATGTCAATTACTTTGTAGACAGGACACAAATCCTTAATTAATTTTTTTTCTGCTAATACAATTGCATGATCACCTAAATTACGATGTCTCGGGCAAGCAAACAAATAAATAATTGGTTGATTATTTTCGCCCCTTTGATGGTTAATGTTATTACTTACCCTTTTGTAATTTTTAATGTCATATTCTTTTTTTCTTACCAGTGCAATGCCCTTCTGCATATACGGTACTCTTTTAAATACTTTTTTAACTGAATTCATTTCATGACCACCTATTTTTTCTTCAATTTTTTCCTTATTGTAATAATGGTTTTAAAGCAATATATATATAAATAAGGATTTATTTTAAATAAGTAAAAACGTAATTTTAACATTGAACTAAATGGACCATCTATTACTTTTTTATAATTCGACAATATTTCAGACTGAAGGACAGTTCCTAACCCTTTATCTTTTTCAGCTATTTCTATTTCTTTTGCTTTAACATAAAAAGTTAATAGTGTTCTTAAATATTCATCCATTGATTTATTTGCAAGTTTATTATCTCCATTTTCCTCAAAAAATAATGTCCTTTCTTTAAAAGCTTCCAATATTACCAATCTACTCATACTAAATTTAGCATCCATAATGCTACCATCTCTATTCTGCAAATAATTGTACTTAGCCACTGCAGTATAAACAACTTTTTCGGCTTTATACAAAGCTTTATAGGTAAAGAAACCATCCTCATGTATATAACCCTCTTTGAACCTTAAGCTTTTAAATATATTTCTATGAAATATTTTATTACACACCATTGGTTTAAAATATTTATAATCACTTAAGAAGTAAGAAAGTGCTGCTTTGTTATCGCACACTATTGTTTCGCCACTTACATTTTCTTCAATTTTATTTTTATAAACATATCTCACATTACATTCAACAATATCAGAATTAAATTTTGTAGCACTAGACAACAAAGTTTCATACATATCGCTATCTATCCAATCATCACTATCCACAAAACCAATATATTTTCCCGTTGCTATTTCTAAACCAGTGTTTCGTGCTGAAGATAGACCGCCATTTTCTTTGTGTATCACGTTAATTCTTTTATCTTTCAAAGCATAATCATTACAAATTAATTTACTCTTATCTTTAGACCCATCATTAACAACAATAATCTCAAGATTAGAGTATGTCTGATCAATTATGCTATCTAAACATTTTGCTAAATACTTCTCCACATTATATACAGGAACAATTATAGATAATAAGGGTTGCTCTTTCATATTTTAGACTCCTTGATATTACTACTTTCCAAATATGCGAGTAATATTAAATAGATAATAAAAATCTTCTGCTCATCTACTATACTATTTATAGAAAAACATATAAATGCAGGTATTATAAATATATGCTTTGAAAATTTACTCCCTTTTCTTTTTCTAAAAAGTAAAAGAAGTAAACTAAAGTATGCAAGAAAGCCGTAACCGTATATAATTCTAAAATGATCAGAGTGCGGTCTTCTAATTTGACCATCTTTGGTTAGTGTATATCCATCTCCAATGACCACGTTTTTTATAAGCTCTGTTTTTAATAAATCATCATATACGGACTCCCTAGACTCTGGATTATTTTCTGTCACCCTATTCAAACTATAATTAAACATATCAAAATTCAATAAACTATTAATGTTTAGTAACAATATAAAAATAATAAATACTGAAAACAGAAGTATAAATAAATCTTTTTTTCTAAAAGTAATATTAAATTTAATATTCCTCATAGCAGAAAACAATGAAAACAACATTACAATTGCCATAGCCAGGAATGCACCTGTACTCATACAAGTAATCAATATTAATCCGATTGACAAAAAAATAAATAATCTAGTTAATGAATTTAATTTTTCATTAAAAACCAAAAATATACATACTGAAACCAGTATGTATGCTGCATTATTAGGATCTACCCACAAATAACTATACCTAAAAAAATAGTCATTGGTTGTTGCATAATAATAATCTACAAATGGGTCTCTTACTGAAAATAGATTTTTTATATCAAAGTACATAGCCACATCAAAAATAGTTATTATTGCTAGTGCATCTACAAATAAAATAAAAACTAATAAGATATTTTTAATAGGAATGAAAACACATTTTAATTTTGTAGTAAAATAGAAATAATATAAAAAAGATGACAAAAGTTGTATAGGTCGTTTTAAATTGTCTCCCCATATATCGTATCCATTAATAAAATGTGGGGTGTAAAAATAAGATAAAAAAGTACTCAGTAAAACAAAAAAGCTTATAAAAATAAATAATTTAAAATCTAATCCAACTTTAAGTTTAGAATAATTTCTTAAAGTCCATAGAAATACTATCACTAAGGAATATGGGATAACAAAGTACTTGAAATAAGGAAAAAATAAAATATCAATAATTATAAAGTATGACAGAAAAGCATTCCAATTTAAGCTACTTTTTATATTCTCTTTATTTTTCATAAACATCCCTACATTAATTATTTAATAAAATTAAAAATCTTTTTACTTTGTTTTCCCCAATTTTTTTCTTTCAGTATGAACTCTTTTCCAAAAGCTGCTTTAGACATTAATTCATTATAGGGTACTTTTAAAGCCTTATTTATACTTTCTCCCATCTTTTCTGCATTTTCATCATCTAATATACTAATATGTTCAAGATAAGCTTTGGTAAGGCCATTTAATTTCGTAGTGAGTACAGGTGTTCCACTTAACATATATTCAAAAATCTTAGATGGGAAAGTAACCAAACTTATTGGATCATCTTTTGGCCTCGGATTTATAAGCATGTAGACCTTTTTTTGTATTTTAATCATTTCCTCATTTGGAACCTTTCCCTTGTATTCTATATTTGAATAAGTGATACATTGATCCATTACATATCTTCTAAGTGGTCCATCTCCATAAATATATAATTTAACATTATTATATACGTATTTCATAGATTCTATTAGTTGTCTAATTCCATTATACTCTACGAGTGACCCAGAGAAGAGTAAGATCACCTCACCACTTTGTTCATATATTCTTTTTTCTTCTTTTTCACATTTGTTTTCTTTAGGTGAAAATCCTCCATCCACAATAATATATGGAGTTTCTGGTGCATATTCTTTTATAGCTCTTTGATTTAGTACTATTAGCTTATCAAAATTCTTTATTGATATTTCTGTTAATTTATCCATGAGAATTCTTAGAAATTTTGAGATGATATTTCTTTTTTCCATATCTATAGGTAAATCTGCCAATAAGCAAATGGTTTCGCAATTGTACTTTTCTGATAGATATTTGACAGGAAGTCCAATCGCAGGAAAGGCATTAAAGGTCAGTATCTTAGTTTGTTTATTATTAGATATGAATTTTCGTGCAGCAACATACACTGAGAATACCTGCCAAATTTGTTTAACTATAGGTATGTTTAGGTAACTTACGCATTTAACATAACAATTGTCCGAGATTCTCAACTGCTTTTTCCTTACCCACAGTTTCTTAACTTTAGGATAAGGTGCTGTAGGATAAATCGTTAATATCTCCATGTCATCTTTAAATTTCTTTTTGAGTTCTTGAACGACACCTATTTGCATATTGTTTCCGGCAACCGATGCTCCCCTTTGATGATCGCAAATATCCTTTGGTATTGCATAACCTATATATAATAGTTTCATTATTTTCTCCCTGTATTAAAATACAATGTATAATTTTATAACTATAGAGTAAAATTACAATTTAACCTTTTTAAATAAATACATATGTTTAGAAGCCATATTTTCAATTGTATATGTTTTAATCTTTTCCAAGTTATTTTTCGCCATTTTGTCAATTAGTAAACTATTGGAAAGTAACTCATTTATCTTGTATGGTAACGCCTCTATGTTCTTCATTGGAATTATATAGCCATTTTCATGATTTTTTATAAGTTCTATACCCGCTACACACTTATCTGTAGTTATAACAGGCAGACCATATGAAAAAGCCTCATTAATTACTAATCCCCATATATCTTCTCTTGTTGGCAATACCATTATATCTGCAATTTTATAATACATTTGCAATTCTTCTTTTGGCTTAAAATCAATGATTCTTACACTTATATCCTTTTCTTTAATAATTCTTTGATATTCCTCTTTTAATTCTCCACCACCTACTAATAAAAGTTCTACTTTTTCCCCACTAACTCTTATTTCATTCCAACAATTAAGTAGGATGTCCATGCCTTTTCTATGAATAAACTGGCCTACTGAAATCACAACTTTATTTGAATGAATATTCAATTTATTTTTTAATAATTTTTTTTCAAAGACAGACACTCTTTTATTAGTAATTGTTTTTGTTGTAATAGATGTAAATGGATATTGAAATATGTTATTTTCATTTGCACCATAATATTTTAAATATTCACTTGTTCTTATTCCGGTACTCAGCCAATATTCTGCACTTGATATAAAAAAGCTTTTAATACTCTTTTTGAAGAATTTTTCATCTTTACTAATAAATCCACCATCAGCATTAAGGATAAATGATATTCTCCTTGCCTTTAGATATAGTATGGATAACATAGATGTTGGTGTTGCATAACCACCAATAACAATAATGTCGTAATTAAAATTCAGGAATTTTATAACTCCAATATTTAATGCTGAATCTGCCCTAACTTTTATACCTTTTAGTACAAAGGACTTGAAGTTATTTGAATTATTATCGAACCATTTTTCATTTCTATCACTAGCATTTTCTCGTTCAAACAATACTGTTAGATCACACTTTTTCCCTAGTTCATTAAAAAATTCCACTCTATAAGGTGAAGGGATATTAGTTAAAAATAGTACTTTCATTAATTAATCATACCCTTTATATTATTTGCCCAATCAAATTCATCATCCACTCCACAAAATGTTATTCTAGGATAATCCCCGATTACTTCCTTAAATAAATCCAAATTTGAGGCAATGATAGGCAGATTAAAAAATTGTGCTTCCACAAGTGGTAAACCATAGGTCTCAATTTTACTTGGAAATAATAACGCATCTACGGACTTATAGTGTTCCATCACTTGTTTATAGTTCAATTCCCCAGTTAAAATAATATTTGCACCTAAATTAAATTGATTTATATACTTTAATGCAGTATCATCTGCTTTATCTAAAGTAAGGTATAACACAACATTCTTTAAGTTAAACTTATTCACAATGATATCCATAGCTTTATATAAAACCTTATGATTTTTGTATAAGTTTTTACTAGAAGGATAAAACAGAGTTGTAGTATCTTCCAAATCAGGGATACGCGTATATAAGTTTGGATTTATAGTGTTTAGAATAGGCTTTTCAACATGCACATTGTCTTTATTTATACTTGCTTTTGAAACAATCTTTTTCTTTAACCATTCTGTTTGAACAATAACTTTATCTGCTTCTCTTATACTTTTATTTATTAAATGGATATATATATTTTTATAAAACCATAAATTCCTTTCATTTTTTTTAAATAGACTCCATTCATATTCAAAAAAAGGAATTGGTTGATGAAGATATAATTTCTTTTTAACTCCTCTATCCTCTGAAAATCCAAAAGGGAAATAGTTTTGCATAGAATATATTTCATAAGGTTTTACTTTCTTGTCAATACACCACTTCTTAAAGCCCACTAAATTCCAGTAGTTTCGACTTTTATAATATGGATTTCTTGAGTTTTGTATTAGTATAATCTTTGGATGACTAAAATAATCACAAGTATCTGGAACAAAAATATAATATAATTTATCCTCTGGAACTTGATTTTTTAATTGTTGTAAATAATTATTAAGAATTGTAAGCGCTCCGCCTGATCCAAGAGAAGTTGCATTTACTAAAACATTGTTGTCCATAATATCCCTTCCATAAACTAGTTTACCTCATTCCTAAAACAAATGAGAGTTTATTACCAATCCAGGTATTTCTAGAAAAATTTCCAAATGTGTTAATGCTAATAACTACTATAAATAAAACTATAATGGGTTTGATTAAAGGTACAATCCCAATACCTAATGTATTATTAATTATAATATTTGTTATACCGGCCACAGGCATATGGAGCAAATATATTGCAAATGATTGTTTACCTATATATCTAACTAATGTGTTTGAAAAGGTTCTCCCAGCTATAATAACAATAATCATAGCACCGCTAAGTTCAATAAATAATGAAAAACTTGACCAATATGATCCTTCTTTAAGATAAATAGATAAACAGAGAAAACCCACAAACAGTAGTATAATTAACATAGAATATTTTCTACAAATGATATATATTTTAGTAATATTTGCTTTTTTAAAAAGTAAGATTCCTAATGAAAAAAACCCCAACCAATTAAACGGATTAATATAGGGTTGGATCATCCATAACTTATTTAAAGAGGTAAGAAAGACAGAAATAACTGTCATTAAGATGAATAGATACAAAAATATATTATATTCTTTGAGTTTAAATAGTACTAAATAAGAGACAATTAACATTGATAGATAGTACAAATATGTATCATAGCCAATTAAATATAAAAAAAGCTTCGTTAGTGTTAGAGGTTCACTTATAGTCCCTCCATACTGAGTCACAAGATATATTAAAGACCCACAAAATATCCAAGGAATAAAAACAACTTTTTTCTTTTTAAGAAAAAGAAAAAATGGTGGTTGTTTTTTCCCAAATAAATACCCTGATATGATAAAAAAAACTACTACACCTACAGTACCTATATTAGCTGACAACAAGCTAAAAAAGGGAACAGCCCCCTCTGGCGAACTTGATGTATGCGCAAAGATCACACTAATAATAGAGAACGCCTTCATAGAGTCTATACATTGTCTTTCTTCAAATGTATTTCTTTTTATATTAGCTCCCATTTTTCTCCCAAACGACCCTTTTAACATAATCAGTATAGGACAATATTATTCTTAGTACTTTTTCTGACACGTTAGGCATACTATAATCCTCTACAAGTCTTATTGTGTCACTTTCCTGAGTTTGTAATATTTCCAATCCCTGTAAGATTCTTTCCTTCTTTAAACCTACCATCATAACTGTTGCTTCTTCCATTGCTTCTGGTCTCTCATGAGCCTGTCTAATATTTAGTGCACTAAAGCCTAGAATTGAAGACTCCTCACTTATCGTACCGCTATCACTAAGAACAGCTTTTGCTCTAATTTGAAGTTTATTGTAATCATTAAAACCTAAAGGTTTTACTGTTTTCACTAATGGTTTAAACACAATTCCTTTAGATTCAATCATATTTTTAGTCCTAGGATGAGTACTTACTATTACAGGTATATTGAATTTCTCAGCGATAGTATTTAAGCTATCCACTAAATCTAAGAAATTGGTTTCTGAACTTATATTTTCTTCTCTATGGGCTGATACTACAAAGTATTCTCCTTCTTCTAAGTCCAATCTCTCTAAGATGTCTGAACTCTCTATTTCATCTTTTTTAGAATTAAGAACCTCGAACATCGGACTTCCAGTTTTAATAATTCGATCTGAAGGAAAACCCTCCCTAAGAAGATATTCTCTGGCTATATCACTGTAAGTTAAATTAATATCAGCTGTATGGTCAACTATTTTGCGATTGGTTTCTTCCGGCACCCTTTGGTCAAAACATCTATTGCCTGCTTCCATATGAAAAATCGGGATATGCCTTCTTTTAGCTGCAATTGTAGTTAAACAGCTGTTTGTATCACCAAGAACCAAAAAAGCATCTGGTTTTACCTCTTCCAAAATCGGATCAATTTTAATCAAAATATTACCAATAGTTTCTACAGCTGTTCCCGTAGCTGCATTAAGAAAAAAATCTGGTTTCTTTAAATTAAAATCTTTAAAAAAGACTTCATTTAATTCATAATCATAATTTTGTCCCGTATGAACAAGGGTATGTTCAATTGCATTTGATTCTACTAATTTATTAATAACTGCTGACAACCTAATAATTTCAGGTCTAGTACCAACGACTGTCATAACTTTTAGTTTCTTCATAATTTATACCTCCACGAAATAAGTGTCCGGCTTTTCTGGATCGAAACATTCATTTGCCCACATTACTGTTACCAAGTCGTTTTCCCCTACGTTTACAATTGAATGTGTATACCCAGTTGGAATATCTACGACGCGTAAGCTTTCCCCATTTACTTTATATTCTATAAATTCATCAGAATCTATTTTTCTAAAGCGAATTAAGCCTTCCCCACTAACAACTAAAAATTTCTCATTTTTAGTATGATGCCAATGATTTCCCTTCGTTATCCCTGGCTTTGATACATTTACAGAAACTTGTCCTCTTTCAGGTGTTCTCAAAAACTCTGTAAAAGAACCTCTATGGTCGGAATTCATTGTAAGATCATAAGAAAACTGATCTTCTGGTAAAAAGCTTAAGTAAGTACTATATAGTTTTTTAGTTAAAGCATCCTCCATATTCGGGAGACTTAAATTTGTTCTGCTTTCTTTAAAACTCTTTATAAGGTCCGCTAAATCTCCAAGTTTAATATTATGTGTTACAGGTACCACACAGAAATCATCTTGAACAGTTGGCCTTCCTTCTAGAGCTTTAATAAATTCTTCTAACACATCGTCTATATAGCATAGATTAAGATCTGCATCTGGATTATTTATCTGAACATCGATTTCTCTAGCTATGTTATTACAGAATGTAGCCACCACTGTGTTGTAGTTTGGTTTACTCCACTTGCCAAATAAATTAGGAAGTCGATATACATAAACTTTTGCATCAGTTTCATAATAATGATTAAATAATAAATCCTCCCCTGCTTTTTTACTTCTTCCGTAAGGGTTATCTATTTCTGCTTGTATAGAAGAAGTAATAAGAACTGGGGCTATGTTACGATGTTTCTTTAATAATCCAAGCAATTGAGAAGTAAACCCGAAATTTCCTTCCATAAATTCACTTTCTTCTTTTGGTCTGTTTACTCCAGCTAAATGAAAGACAAAATCACATTCTTTGGTATATACTTCTAATAGCGAAGGATCACTTTCTTTAGTATACGGAAATACATCATTATATCCTTTATTTTTAAGCTCTGCGATAAGGTTTTTTCCTACAAATCCATTTGCACCTGTTACAAGAATCTTCATAAGAGTCTCCTTTTTATCTCGTTACTTCGGCTCTGTTCTTCCATTCATTTAGTTCTTTTTGAACATAATTTAATTCTAATAATTTCCCTTTAATTTCTTCAATGGTAAGAATCTGTGTATTATCAGAATTATATTCCTCTACAGACGTAAGCTTTTTATCTCCTTCTGCAAAATACTTTTCATAGTTAAGCTCTCTTCGATCAGCAGGCACTCTATAGAAACCTGGTAAATCCTCTGCCTTTACATACTCCTCTTTAGTGAGTAGGGTCTCATATCTTTTTTCACCATGTCTTGTACCGATAATCTTTATCTCATTATCTGCATTAAATAATTCTTTAACAGCTTGGGCCAGATCAATAATTGTACTAGCTGGAGACTTTTGAACCATAACATCTCCTGCATCCGCATTTTGAAATGCAAAGACAACTAGCTCCACTGCTTCTTCTAAGCTCATAAGGAATCTTGTCATATCAGGGTCTGTTACAGTTAAGGGTTGTCCACTCTTAATTTGTTCAATAAATAATGGGATAACGGACCCCCGTGAAGCCATTACATTCCCATATCTAGTACCACAAATTAAAGTTCTATCTGGTTCAACAGTTTTTGACTTTGCAACTAACACTTTCTCCATCATTGCTTTAGAAATGCCCATTGCATTTATTGGATAGGCTGCTTTATCTGTAGAGAGACAAATTACTTTTTTGACCCCATACTCAATAGCAGCAGTTAACACATTATCAGTGCCCAATACGTTAGTTTTTACGGCTTCTAGAGGAAAGAACTCGCATGATGGAACCTGTTTTAATGCTGCAGCATGAAAAATATAATCAACACCATGCATAGCATTTTTCACACTAGCCAAGTCTCTAACGTCACCTATATAAAACTTTAGCTTTTCATTTTTATAGCGTTTTCTCATATCATCTTGCTTCTTTTCATCCCGGGAAAAAATACGAATTTCTTTTACATCTGTGTCTAGGAATCTTTCCATTACGGCATTACCGAAAGAGCCTGTACCACCCGTTATTAATAGAGTTTTATTTTTGAACATATATTTTACCTTCTCTCATTTTTTTTAAAATGACTCATTATAATTTCGTACGAATGCTTGCTGGTATAATTTTCTTCTAAATACTTTCTAGCATTAGCACCCATTTGTTTTCTTACTTCTTTACTACATAGCTGTTCAACATTTTTGTTAAAGTGTGTAACATTGTTGCTTTCACACCAAAGACCAAAGTTGTTTTGTTCAATAACTTGACCTATATCAGTGTTTACATCCGTAGCTGCTAACACTGGCATTGACGCTTGCATATAAGAAAGTAGCCTTGATGGGAAATTTGGTATTGTAAAGCGTTTATCTAAGAAAATCAGCCCAACATCACATGTATTTGCAAGAATTTCATAATCCTCTTTGGGTAGATGAGAAAATATCTGAGCATTCTTGAGGTTGTCAATATTAAAAAACTCGTTCAGCTTATCAAATTCAGTTCCTGAACCAGCTATTATAAAATGAACCTGACTATTATCTTTGTTTGACTTTAAACACTCTTTTAAGAAGTCAATACCTTGGGGTTTACCAAGGTTCCCACCATAGATAAACACAGTACAATCAAGTGGAATCTTATACTTCTCCTTTATTATCCTTATCTTTTGTTGATCCCTCTTTAGTTCTCTAGGCTCTATACTGTTGGGGCATACTTCCACTGTGTCAGAAGAGATTTCAGGATTTTGTCTTAATAAAAATTCCACATTTGCTTGGGACATACATCCAATGTAATCAGAGAGTTCATATAATTTTTTTTCCTTGGATTTAAAGTATTTATATATTAAACTTCCGATCCCAGTTTTCCGCATCATTCCAAGATCCACAGCATTCTGTGGGAATATATCTTTTAATAATAGATAAGTAACGGCACTATCCCTTTTCTTCACATACTCAATAGCCTTATGTAAAGTTATTGGAGGTGTTGTATAAATCACTAAATCAAATGCTACATTGGAAAAATAAACTTCTATTCCCCTCTTAAATTTTGACTCGAGAGTGAGAGTCGAAATCCCTTTTTCTATAACATTAGTCTTTTGTGTATTACCTATCTGTAATTTTAGTATTTTGTAGTTTTCACTATCGATTAATTTTGTAGGTTGTTTTTTTCTCTTCTCAGTTGGTGAAATAATGTACACTTTATGGTTATCTTTTATAAACTCTCTCATCAGGTCTGTATATATACCACTTTCATCAAGTGTAGAAAAATCTAAAAGGGTTAAAAATAGGATATTCACAACTAAACTCTCCTAACTGGAACACCAACATAAACTCCGGCTTCAGTTACATCTTTAATCACAACAGCACCAGCACCCATTGTACATCCACCTGTGATACTTACATTATTGCTAACTACACTTCCAATTCCTAACCATGACCCTTGCCCAACTGTAACTGATCCAGCTAAATGAACTCCAGGTGATAAGTGAACAAAATTTGCAATATAATTATCATGATCTATTGTAGATGCAGTATTAATAATGCACCCTTTCCCTATAATGCTGCCGCAGTTGATAATCGTCCTAGCCATAACCACTGTCCCAATTCCTAAATTCACTTGTGACCCTATAATTGCATCCGGATGAATCAATGATGGAATACTGGCTCCTGACGCTTCCAGCTTTTCATGAACACTTTGTCTCAGAACATTATTGCCAATCCCAACAAAAATATCGCAATCATTTATATGTAAAGATACTTCTTCTGATGTACCAATAACTTCCAAACCCATTGATGTAGTGATATTTTTGTTATCATCTATAAATGCTACGTTCTGCCATTTGTTCATTCTTAATGCAATGTCTGCAACTACTTTTCCGTGTCCACTAGCACCAATAATCAAAAGTTTGTTTTTCATAGTTTCATTCTTTCTTGTTTAGTTCCTTTGAAAGGCTCAATAGTTGCTGCAGTTCCTGAATTAATACCTTCTCTAACAAAGACCTTTTTGACGGTTAAAAAGATGACTTTCCAATCTTCAATAAAACTTATATTGTCTACATACTCAACATCGAGATTGAATTTATCCTCCCAGCTAATTGCATTTCTGCCATTAACCTGTGCCAAACCAGATAACCCTGGTCTGACTTCATGACGTCTTTTTTGATGAGTGCTATACAGCTGTAAATATTGCACCAACAGTGGTCTGGGGCCGATAATCGACATATCTCCCTTCAAAATATTAAAAAGCTCCGGGAGCTCATCAAGAGAGGTAGAACGCAAGAATTTGCCGAACTCGGTCAACCTAATATGATCAGGGAGTAAATTTCCATGTCCGTCTCTCTCGTCCGTCATAGTCCTAAATTTATACATCTTGAAAATATTCTCATTTAATCCAGGTCGTTTTTGCTTGAATAATACAGGACTACCTAACTTGGTTCTTACTAGCACAGCAACAATTAGAAACAGGGGACTAAGAACAATTATCGCGATTAAAGAAAGGATGAAATCCATCGGTCTTTTTACAAACCGTCTATAAATAGCACCTTGAAAATTCTTCATTATTTTAACCACAATCCTTTAATGATTTTAACGACTCTTTCTAAGTCTTCTTCTGTCATCTTCGTATCAGACGGCAAACATACACCATTTTCAAACAACGCCCGAGATACATCCGTCCCGACAAAATCATACTTTTCAAAGAATGGCTGCATATGCATTGGTTTCCATACTGGTCTCGACTCAATGTTTTCAGCTTCCAATGCTTCAAATAAATCTATAGGCCTTACCTTACCAGACAACGTTATCGAGCTTAGCCAATAATTTGGTGCATCCCATTCATTGTTAGGCATGAACTCAATGCCTTCCAGCCCGGTTAGCTCTTTTTTATAAAACTGGTAAATGGCGTTCTTTTTGGCTACTCTCTGATCTAATACTTTAAGCTGCCCTCTTCCGATCCCGGCAGCCACATTACTCATCCGGTAATTAAACCCTAATTCGCTATGTTGATAGTGCCTTGCTTGATCTCGGGATTGAGTGGCCCAAAATTTCGCTTTAGCAATTCTCTCTTCATCATTAGAAACAAGCATTCCACCACCGGAAGTAGTGATAATCTTGTTTCCATTAAAAGAGAAAATGCCATAGTCACCGAAAGTTCCTGTATGCTTACCTTTATAGTAAGTACCAAGAGACTCCGCAGCATCTTCAATTATTACTACATTATGTTTCTTGCAAATGTCCATAATTTTTTCCATATCTGCAGATAAGCCATATAAATGAACGACTATCACTGCCTTTACTTCTGGATACTTTTCAAAAGCTTCGTCTAATGCTTTTGGGCTCATATTCCAAGTTTCATAATCACTATCTATAAACACAGGAATAGCATTTTGATAGATAATTGGATTTGCAGTAGCAGAAAAAGTAAGTGTTGGACAGAATACAATATCTCCTTCACCGACTCCAGCTGCTTTTAGAGCAAGATGGATAGCAGCTGTTCCTGACGACAGTGCTGCTGCAGCTTTAGAACCAACCATTTCAGCAAGCTCTCGTTCAAATCCATTTACGTTTTCACCGAGGGGTGCAATCCAGTTCGTATCAAAAGCTTCTTTTATATATTGCATTTCATAACCTTCTTCACTCATATGAGGTGAAGAAAGGAATATTCTTTCTTTTACTTTTGTCGATTCCATCTTTTCGACTTCCTTTCTTAGTTGAGTAATAATTTAGTAGATTAGGACTTAATTGGAGTATAAAGTATTTCCAACCAACTACTAGCCCACTAAATTAAATCTGCTTTTAACATTAACTAAAAATTAGATTAACTTTATTTTCCTGCTTGTTCTTTTACACTGGAAGAAGGGTAAAAGGATCCTTACCTTTATTAAAGTATAGGATCCTTTCAGGTTTCATTATTCATTTGGATTTAATCTTCACTTTAGATGACTATTCATTACCCTCCCGTGGGGAATGCAAGTAGTCCTAAACAGCAGCAGTCACCTTTATGCGATTATTTGCCATGTCCAACAATTTACCCCTGATTTCACCTGTCTCTAATACAGGGAAATCTTCCATAAAATTAAGTAATGCCTCTTCGTTTATTAAAGCCGCCTTCCCAATATGTATTTTAGGGAATACTTGCTGTGGATGAATCTCATTTTCATTCAATAGCTCTTCATACATCTTCTCTCCAGGACGTAAACCTGAGAAATTTATACCTATCTCTTCACTAGTATATCCAGACAGTTTAATGAGATTTTTAGCGAGATCTATTATTTTCACCGGCTCTCCCATGTCAAGGACGAAGATTTCTCCGCCTTGTGCCAACGAACCCGCCTGTACAACAAGGCGGGATGCCTCAGGGATGGTCATAAAATATCTTGTCATTTCCGGGTGGGTAACGGTGACTGGACCACCTGACTGAATTTGCTTTTTGAATAGAGGAATGACACTTCCTCTGCTGCCCAAAACATTTCCAAAACGTACAGCTACAAATTTGGTGGAACTCTTTTGTGAGAGATGCTGGATCATCATTTCAGCAAAACGTTTCGTAGCACCCATCACATTAGGTGGGTTGACGGCTTTATCTGAGGAAATTAGGACAAAAGTGTTTACACCAAATGCATCGGCTGCATCCGCTACATTCTTAGTGCCAAAAATATTATTTTTCACTGCTTCTCTTGGATTGTATTCCATCAACGGTACATGCTTATGAGCCGCAGCATGATAAACGACAAATGGCTGGTACTGCTCCATGACTTCAAATATGCGTTCGCGATCTTGAATATCTGCGATGACCGGAATAATCTCTATCTCTTCTTGAAATGAATTTCGCAGTTCAATATCTATTTGATAGATGCTGTTTTCTCCGTGACCTAAAAGTATAATCTTTGATGGACTGAAGCGGCAGATCTGCCGGCATATTTCAGATCCTATCGAGCCGCCGGCACCGGTTACCAGAATGGTTTTTCCAGATATTGTTTCCGTGATTCCTTCAATATCCAATTCTACAGGCTCTCTGCCCAGCAGGTCTTCTACTTTTACATCCTTAAATTCATTTGAAGAAACTTTCCCTAACATGATGTCTTCCATCTTAGGAATGGTAAGGACCTTCATATCGGTTTCTTCACATTTTTTATAGATTGTATTCAGTTCTCTTTTATTTAATGAAGGAATGGCTAAGATAATTGTATCGATCTTTAGGTCCCGGCAAACTTCTTCCAGCTCATCAATCCCTCCAGCTACAGGTAAACCAAAGATCTGCAGGTGGTGTTTTTTCTTATCATCATCTAAGAAAGCAACAGGTGACAGCTTGGATTGACGGTTATTCAATAACTGCCTTACGACCATGGTTCCTGTCATGCCGGCACCAATGATTAAAGTCCGCTTATTATCAGAGGACACCTTGTAATATAGATCTCTAAATATCCTCCAGGATAATCTGGTTCCACAAATCAGCACCATGTGAATCAGCCAGGTAATGCCCAAAATCCGTACATACACATCTTGGTTTGCAATCTGCTGAAAAACCCCGGTTGTAATCGCCGATAATGAAACAGCATTAAATATGGCAAGAAGCTCTTTTATGCTGGCATATTCCCATGCCCTCTTATACAAGCGATAAATGGAGGCAAATACATGGTGGGAAATTAGAAGAATTAATGAACTGATAATGATCGTTGGGTTCAATAGCTCTTTGGATGGATTAATAATGAAATAACTAAGATAAATAGCAGCAACAACGGTAAAAGAATCTAAAAACACCAAAAAGGCCAATCTTTTTCTATACGTCATTTAACCACTCTCCTTTCGGGCTTATACTTTGACTCAATTCTTTAATAGCGATAAATGAAAATATCTAATGAAAGAACAGAACATTATTCTCTCATTAGATATTTCATTAAACTTAATAAAATTGGGCATCCAACCCATCCTCACACCGCACTTCTGACGACAAGCGTCTAAGGTTTTCACCCACAGTACAGCCGAGTGTCTCCGTTGATAAAGGTAAGGAGGCATCACCTGAATGGAAAAACGTTGCTTTAGAATATGCCTAAGAATTTCTTTTTTTTGATTCGACTTGGTGGATGTCCGCCTATTGAATGATTTTGCAGGATAATTTCTGCGTTTTCTCTATAAAGATACGCGGCTTCGCTTCCAAATTCCTTATTAAGAACATCTAAGCCATTTAAAAGCTGGAATCCTCTAGTAGTGGTGTTGTGTGCGTCTGATGCGATGATGTGGGTGAGCTGTGCTTCTACTAGTTCCAGCGAGAATTTACGTATTTTTTTCCCGAAGTGACCGGTCAGGCTTGCTGCGGTTACCTGGGTTAGCGATCCTTTTTTTACTAAGTTGTAGAGGAGGTCCGGGTTCTCGATGATTTCTGCATTGCGTTCTGGATGAACGATGATAGGGGTGAACCCCTTAATCTGAAGATCAAACAGCATCGTTTCTGTGTATCTTGGAACATGGCCGGATGGCAGTTCAATCAACATATATCTTGTATCTTGTATGGGAAGGATTTCACCGTTTTCTATTCCTTGAAGGAGCTCGCCGTGGATGCGGGTTTCTTGACCGGGTATGATGGTTAGCGGAATTTTTTGTTCGTCTAAAGCTTTATTTAAGCGATTTACGTGATCCACGATGACAGCCTTCTGGTTTATGTGCGTTCCATTCATGTGATGGGGAGTTGCTACAATTTTCGTGATCCCTTCTGCTGCAGCTGCTTTAGCCATGCGAATGGAATCATCCAAATTTTGTGCTCCGTCGTCTAAACCAGGGAGAATATGACAATGTATGTCGATCACGTAAAACACCTCAAGTTTGCGTTATTTTTAATTCTTTTGACCTATTAAACTATATTTCAACACTATTTTTATCCTATCATCTTCCTTAATTTAGTGATAGAGGGTTATTTTGTCGAATTATGACTTTTTTCCACCATAATAATAATAATAGTGGCTGTCTTCTTGTTTTTTGTTATTTAATACCACCCCAAGAAGCTTTGCATTCGCGTTATGAAGCTGCTCCTTCGCCTTTTGAGCGCGCTCAATTTCCGTTTTGCCTGAGCTGACAACGAGGACTACGCCTTCTACTTGGTTGGCCAATACTTGAGCATCTGTTACAGCTAAAACAGGAGGAGTGTCGAAAACGATCAGATCATACAGCTTTCTTGCTTCATCCAGCAGCGCTCTCATATTGCGGGACGCAAGAAGCTCGGACGGATTTGGCGGGATCGGACCACTTGTCAGTAAATGCAGGTTATCCTGTCCGCTTGGTTTTACTGTATCCTGAAGATCCATTTGCTTCGTTAGCACATTGGTGAGGCCTGTATGATTATCGAGCTTGAACGTAAAATGAGCTGTTGGCTTCCGAAGATCCGCATCAATCAGAAGAACTTTTTTCCCCTGCTGTGCAAAAACAACAGCCAGGTTTGCGGAAGTGGTTGATTTCCCTTCACTTGGTCCTGAAGAAGTCACAAGCATGGAGGAAAGGTTCCCCTCCACATTCGAAAATTCAATATTTGTACGGATGGTCCGGTATTGTTCGGCAATCGGTGATTTCGGATTGTTCATCGAGATTAAGCTTCGGTTCTGAAATTGAAAGATTTGCTTCCGGTCTTTACGCGCCATATGTTTCACCTCTTGTTTTGGCAATTGCGGAAGGTCGGGATTTATCCTTTTCTTCCATATCTTCCTTGATTATTGTAATCGCTCCTAATACGGGCAGCTCAAGAAGCTTTTCAATATCCTGTTCGGTTTTAATGGTGTTGTCCAGGTATTCGAGAAGGAAAGCAACACCTACTCCAGCCATAATGCCGACGACAAATGCGATGGCCATGTTAAGGACAGGCTGCGGTTTGATTGGGGATGGGTTTTCACCGATGTCTGCTTGTGAAAGGATATTTACATTATCTACTTTCATAATGGATTTGATTTCTTTTTGAAAAACGTTAGCTGTCGTATTAGCAATAGAAGTTGCTAATACAGGATCCTCATTCTGGACTGTAAGCAGAAAAACTTGAGAGTTAGTTTTACTTGCAACGGTTATAGATTCTTCTGACAAGCCTTCTAATTTTAATTGCTCTTTTACTTTTTCCAGGATAACTGGACTTTTAATAATGTCGCTGTAAGTGTTGATCAGCTGAATATTGGTTTGAACCTGACTCATTTCATAGACTTGCTGATCATTTTTGGATTGGTTGACGAGAATCTGAGTGGACGCTTGATAGATCGGGGTGAGAAAAAAGTAACTGACGACACCGCTTGTTGCAGTGGCTAACGCGGTAATAATGAGAATAAGAGCGAGACGTTTTTTCAGCGTCTGGAACAGCTCTTTTAAGCTGATGGTTTCTTCCATAGTAGCCTCCGTGTAATTTATTAAATTGAATTTATAATAATACAAGCAATTATAATATCCAATTTTGCAATTTACCACACAAATTAGGAAAAAGATACATTATATTTACAATTTCGAGCTATTTTTCATCCTTTTCCTCCTGTGTATTTAAACCTAAAAAAAGGAACAGACTCCTCGAAGTCTGTTCCTTTTTGCTTATATGCTGTTAGCGATGATTGTTAACAAAGCTCCAAGAATGATGGCCATTAGTGGAATACTGATTGAAATTATTTTGTTTTTTCGCTGTCTCTTTAGTTCTGCTTCCTCTGGAGTGAGCCAGTGATGTGCCATGTTTTATCTCCCCTTGTGATTGTCGAGTGGTGTCGATAATTTGTCTTACTTTTAATATCGAAAGAGGAGATTTTGTTTTTATAGGCATATAGTCACGTAGTATGACAAAAACCGCAAAGATGGGGATCTTGCGGTTTTTGCGGTTGCTGCGGTGGGAGTCTGTCGGCTCTATATTTAATGAAATCCTTTTAGTAGGCAGAAAAGGAGTCAGGCGCGGGTGGCCGGACTCCTTTTCATTTATTGTTTGCCGATCGGCAATGGGTGCTTAACATCTTCTAGGATGCGTACACTTTTTTCATTTGCAAGATGATTTCTTCGACCATTTCTTTCGTTGATACGTTTCTTTGCTCGCCTGTGCGGTAGGCGTGCATAAGGATTTGCAGAAACTCCTCTTGCTTCATCTGCTTAGTGTCCATTGTACATGATTCCCTCTCATTTTTACAATTTTATACAGCATGCACGAAGATTATTATAATCCCGGTTTGCATCTTTCGCAACAGGTAATTATAAACTTCGAGTCGTTCTGACAATTATGTCCCCGCATTTTCCTTTTTCGAAACCTTTTAACGAAACATTTTTCTACGTTATAATATAGGAATGGATACATTCTTTGGAAGTGCCTATGGTGCTAGGACTATCTGAAGTTTCGACAAGCGGGTGTGCATTTTTCCTCTGCCGCCCGAAAGGAGAGATGGCTTTTGCTTATGCGAGACCTTGATAAGGAGCGCGTTTTGCTTACAGCGGAACGGCTGCGGACGATCTTAAGTCCGGCTGATGAAGAAGACCGGAATCTTGTAAAAAAAGGGCTGATTCTTTACCGTCAGGGAAGTGTCTATAATGTGAACGTTTCCGCTGAGCGGATTTCGGCGAAGGTACAGGATGTGTCTCCTGTGTTAATTACGCTTGATTTGGATTTCGTCCAGGCAAGCTATTGCTCCTGTCCTGCAAACGGTTTTTGCCGGCATTTAATGGCCGCTTTTTTATATGTATATGCAAGTGTAGAGCGCGTCGGAACGTTTGTGGACGCCTGGAAAGACGATCGGGCGGCCCATGTTTTGTCACAGATGCGCCGGGCGAGCGAGCTGCTGAAGCGGGAGTTTGTCCTGCAAGATGATTCGCTTGAAAGCTGGCATGAATTATTCGAACGGGAATATGAGATGTTGCAGGTCAAAACGATGCAGGGGCTCTATCATCAGTTCTTTTTTAAATTAAAGCAAAAGGCACCAAAGAAGCTTGAGCTCAAGCGGCTGTTTGTCATTCACCTCGCGATTGTGACCATCACGCGGATGCTCGCTTCCTATAACCGGACAAAGGTCAAGGACCCCTCTCTGCAGCATATGGCGATGGTGTATGTGAACCATATGGCGAATGCGATTGAGACGGAGCTTGAGGAAATGAAGCGGTATGCGACTCCATTTGCACTCGATCCGCTGCTTGAAGGCAGTCCAAATTATTTCAGAAAGCTATTAGAGGCTCCGGATCCTTTCTATTCCGGTACGCTCGGTATTTATAAATTGCTGTGGTCCGGGCTGATGAACCGGCCGAAGTGGCTGGAGATGGAACGGAAGGCGTTTGAGGAAAAGCAGGATGATGCGGTCATCACCAAAAAGGATTTAATGGGCATGCTGCACATTGATTTTCTATTAAAAAAGGACGAAGCCGTTCTCGATTATTTGCGGGCCGGAAATGTCAGCCTTTTCCCTTCTTCTTTTTTGTGGCTGGAGGAAATGACGGAAAAGAAGCAGTGGGACCGGCTTAGTAAATGGCTGCCGTATGTGATGGAACTCAGTCCCGAATATGTGGAGGCGGATCTTCCAAGGAAGGAAGTCCGGAGCGGTGCCGCGTTTTTGCTGGATGTAGTCGGGGCTTACGCGCGCGCTTCCAGAAAAGATGATTTATATGAAGAGGCATGCCGAACGCTGCTTCCGTATAGTTATAATGAGTACGAAAATATGCTCGCTCTTGATGAACGGTATTATGAGTGGGCGGAGCTGAATATGCTGCTTGGGTACCCGGTTTATGAGGTCGAGGACCGGTTTTTGAAGGAAGCGGAGAAGGCAGAGCCGGAAGCAGTGCTTTCCCTTTATAAGCAGACGATTTACCTTGAGATGGAGATTCGGAACCGGGACAGCTATAAACGGGCGGTTCGTTTGCTAAAAAAAGTGAAACGTCTTTATAAGAAGATGAAAAGTGAAGAAGAATGGGAAGACTATTTGGATATGCTCCAGGAACGGTATAAACGATTACGGGCATTCCGGGAAGAATTGGTGAAGGGAAAGTTGATTGATGGATAGTTCTTTGCGATACGAACTTCATATGGAACAAACAGAAGACTATCATTTCACCGTCTGGGCAACGAAGGGTGAAGAAGAGCCGGTTAATTTAAATGAAATGCGCAGGATCTTTTTCACGTGGCATGAGTCCTCTCATTACGGGACAAATCTAGAGGACATCACCTTTATCGGGACCCCCGCTTACTTGCTTTCTCCATGGATGATGGCAGAACTGATCGGGCATGACTCGTTCAACTCGATGGCTGAGGTGACGGTTCAGCATGAGGGGTTCCAGGAGGCTGCCAAGCGGATTTATGAGCTTGTGGCTGCTGGAGAGTATATGCCGGACTATCGGGCGTGGCAAATTGGGCAGTCTGGGTGGAAGCCTGAGGGTGAGGCGCTTGAGGGCTTTGAGGCGGAGTGGTTTTCTGCGGCTGTCAGCGATTTGATTTCTTTGAACCGGAGTCTTCGTATGGCGTGGGGGGCGATTACGGATGCCCACCCGGTGCTGTTTAACTTCACCGGTTATTTTCTGGATGAACAGGACTGGCTGGAGCGAATCGGCTGGGTGGTGGATGATAAGCCGTTTACGATTGGCCTTCGCTTGAATGAGCCGGAGTATGACGGCGGGGAATGGCGCCTCGAAGTATTATTGCGCAATAAGAAACGTGAGGATGAGCTTCACGTTTATGAGGGTGTAAAAAGTCTTCCTCGCGGCTGGAAGGGCTTTGCGGATGAAGTGGAACGGGAGCTGGACCGGTTTCAGCAGGTTGTTCCGTTTCTTAGTTTTACAGGCGGTGTGACCCTTGTCACGGAGGACGAGGCGTGGCAGTTTCTGACGGAGTCCAGTGAGACGCTGGTGAATATGGGAATTGAAATTCTGCTTCCATCATGGTGGCAGGTGGTGAAGGAATCGCAGATGATGGTGAAGGCGAAGCTCTCTTCCACTCCCCGCGGACAGTCGTTTGTGGGCATGAATACGCTGGTTGATTTTAACTGGCGGTTTGCGACGAACGGGATTGAGATGTCGGAGGAGGATTTTAACCGGCTGGTGAATGATCAGCGGAGACTCGTGAATATCCGGGGACAGTGGATTAAGCTTGATCCTGCGTTCATCCAGCAGGTAAAGACGCTTCTGAAAAAGGCGGAGAAGGAAGGCCTGCATGTGTCCGATGTGCTGCATCAGGAGCTGGCCGGGGACCGGGATGAGGATTCCGGTGAGGCGAGTGGTGCCTTTGCGGAGATTGAGATCGAGCTCAGCAAGCAGATGCGCGGCATGATGAAGAGGCTGACGACAATGAAAAGCGATCAGGAGTATACGGTGCCTGACTATTTCCAGGGAAATCTACGGCCTTACCAGCAGCAGGGAGTTGACTGGCTGCTTGGACTGCGTGAGAACCGGTTCGGGGCGTGCCTCGCGGACGATATGGGTCTTGGGAAGACGATTCAGATGCTTGCCTACTTTACGTATGTGAGGGCGAATGAGAAGCCAGATACGCCTGCGCTGATTATTGCTCCTACGTCTGTACTTGGAAACTGGCAGAAGGAAATTGAGAAGTTCGCGCCTCACTTAAAGGTGAGGCTGCACTACGGGCCGATGAGGTCTCGAGGCGAGCTGTTTGCAGCCAATGTGCTGGATCAGGATATTGTGCTGACGTCTTACGGGCTGGCGCATTCTGATTTAGAGGATTTAGAGGCGATTACGTGGAGTACGGTTTGTATCGATGAGGCTCAGAATATTAAGAACGCCCATACGAAGCAGTCGCGGGCGATCCGGAGTCTGCAGGGATTGCATCATATTGCGCTGACCGGTACTCCGATGGAGAACCGATTGACGGAGCTTTGGTCGATATTTGATTTTATTAATCGAGGGTATTTAGGCAGTCTGCATAAGTTTCATAAGCAGTTTGTGCTGCCGATTGAGAAGGACCGGGAGACTGAGCGTGTGGAGCAGCTGCGGCGGTATATCCGGCCGTTTCTATTGAGGCGCACGAAGCGTGATGAGCAGGTGGCGCTGAATCTGCCTGAGAAGCTGGAGCAGAAGGAGTATATCCCGCTGACGGTGGAGCAGGCTTCGATGTATGAGCAGCTTGTGAAGGATACGTTTGAACAGGTGAGTCAGCTTGCGGGGATGCAGCGGAAGGCTTTGATTTTAAAGATGCTTGGGAAGCTGAAGCAGATTTGTGATCATCCGGCGCTTTATTTGAAGGAGGATTCGCCGAGCAAGGTGGTGGAGCGTTCGAATAAGATGGAGAAGCTGATTGAGCTTGTGACCGCGATAAGAGAGCAGGATGAAAGCTGTTTGATTTTCACCCAGTATATTGGGATGGGTGAAATGATGAAGAAGCTGCTGGAGCGCTCGTTTGGTGAAGGCGTGCTGTTTTTAAACGGGAGCGTGTCGAAGGTGGATCGTGATCGGATGGTGGAGAAGTTTCAGAGCCGTGACGTGCCATTTTTGATCCTGTCACTGAAGGCCGGCGGAACGGGATTGAATTTGACGGCTGCGAACCATGTGATTCACTTTGACCGGTGGTGGAACCCGGCGGTGGAGAACCAGGCAACGGACCGGGCGTACCGGATTGGTCAGGAGCGGTTTGTGCATGTGCATAAGCTGATTACGACCGGGACGATTGAAGAGAAGATTGATGGGATGCTGGAGAAGAAGCAGTCGCTGAATGAGGAGATCTTGCAGAGTGAGAACTGGATTACGGAATTGAGTACGGATGAGTTGGAGGAATTGTTTTCGTTGACGGTTTAGTGGTTGGGTGGACCGTAAGGTTCACTTACACCGGAGGTTTGCACTGACCCCCAGTATGGTAACGTATCGGGGGTCAGAGGAACGAAGGCGCTATCCCTTCTCCTGTCTGGGTTCGTGTGAGGCGGGGACGGAGGTTTAGTTCTTTAGCGAAGTGGGGGTCAGTGCAATGCACTGACCCCCATTGCTGTACAGTACCGGGGGAATGAGCAGTATGACCACACTCCCTTCTCTCTACCAGCTTTGTAAGTGACGGGGACGGAGATTTAGTGCTTTAGCGGAGCGGGGGTCAGTGCAAACAAATGAATGAGGGAATGGAAATAGACAGCCGGCCGGCTGTCTATTTCCTTATAACTTGATTATGTTAGTAAACAAGTTTCGAGGGGATTTTCGGCTCGTTCGGGGCGGCGGCTTGCCGCAAATGGGACAGGAACCTGCGGGGTGTAGGCGCAAGCCGTACAGCCCGCGGTTATCGGCCCATTTAGTCCTGAAGCGACACGTTACGGAGTGACAGAAAGGCGGGTTTCCTTTCTGATCAGTCCGTCGTGCTGCCGCCCGGAGTGTTAATTAGCCGTAGGCTGTTTGCTAGTTTCGACGAATTTTTGGTAGTTTTTTTCGAATGGCTGAATGAACATGGATTGGAGTTTGGTTTTGGTGATGAGGGGATCTGGGGTGCTGCGGATGTAGCTTTCGTAGGAGCTCCATACGTATTCGCTTGGGTTATGGACGATGCCGGATTTGACAGGGTTCATATGGATGTAGCGGCTAACCTCCCTGAATTGCTGATCACTCATAATTTCCGTTGCTCCGAAGCGGTTTTGGAATAGGTGTCCTTCGAGTTTGTGGCGTTTATTGATGTAGAGGGCGTAACGGGAGTGAAGGTTTCGCATGATGGAGCCTAACGGCTGGATTTCGGTTTCGATAAGAAGGTGGATGTGATTGGACATGAGGCAGTAGGCGTGGAGTTTGAATGGGTGTGTTTCGCGTACTGTTTGTAGGAGCTGAAGGTATTTTTCGCGGTCATGTTTGTAGAAGAAAATGTTTTCTCTTCGGTTTCCTCGGGAGTAGACGTGGTAGGTGGTGTTTGGCTTCCATTCTCTTGGCTTGCGTGACATGGTTTGGGATCAATCCTTTCTGGTTTAGTTTACAGGATTAGTATAAAGGATTGGGTGGGTTTTTAGGGGGGTTTGGATAATTATGTGTTTTGGATTGAAGAAAGTGAATTTTGAGGTTGTTATGGTTGCACTGACCCTCAGTGATTTAACGTGATGGGGGATGAAGTAAATGGTGAGTAAGGTCTTGTTATTAAAGGGTTTTTGGGTTATGGGGACGGAGATTTAATGCTTTAGCAGAGCGGGGGTCAGTGCAGTGCACTGACCCCCATTCCTTTACAGCGGCAAGGGCTGGAGCAGTCTTCCGCTCCCTCCTACTCCCTCAACCGTTCCTTTGAAGTGGGGACGGAGGTTTAGTGCTTTAGCGGAGTGAGGGTCAGTGCATTCGCATTGGCCTTCTTAATACCACCATCAAAAAAGAGCAAAGCGCTCCGCGCTTTGCTCTTTTCCCCCTATAATTCTTCCTTCTTCCCCGCGGTCAACTTTGGTATTAATAGGACCAATATCAGCAGCAGGCCAATTCCAATGATTGTGATGTACAAGATGGTTAACGTGGATCCTTGTGTGTCCCCTTCTGAACTGGGATCGAGCTCCTGGGCACCGGTGCTTTGGAATAGTTCTTCTTCGCTGTCCATGAACAGGCCTGCTTCGGCTGTTTGGGCGGCAGTAATGTTGGCTTCAAGTTTGTTGGCTGAGTAGTCGGCGAAGAGTTTTTCAATTTGCCGTTCGTCTCTATTGGGGTCAGGTGCTTCGTACTCAAGATTTTGAAGTTCTTCTGGTATGTTGTATTTCTTTTTGTATAGGGAGTCTTCATGAAAGTAGTCGGTTTGCTGTTTGATTTTTTCTTCTTCGTATATGTTTGGTGCCAGGTCTTCGATGTCGGCGGGCTGTTCGGGCAGCTGTTCTTCTGCGCGGACGGCTGTTGCCGGGATGAGAAGGAGGAGAGCCGTCAGGATGGCGGCTCTTTTTCTCATTTTGTTTGTTCTGTTCATGTTTTCCACCTCATCCGGATTAGGCTTCTTGCGCTTCTTTTTGGGAGGCGCGGTTGTCCATGATGGCTTGGATGATGAATGGGATCACCGTTAGGATAAATAAAATTCCGCCCAGGACGAGGACGCCTTCTGTGAAGAGGTTGCTTGCGTCTTCCTGGATGGAGATGTAGACGATTGAGATTGGATCGCTGTAATTAAAGTTTGGTACGGTTAGTGCGAGCAGCGGGCTCACGAAGTAGGCTGTGAGGGCTACGCTTGCGAGCATGCCTGTTGTGTTATTGAACTGGTAGGCAACGCGGATCAGACTTGATGCTGTGAGCAGCAATACAATCGTAAAGATGGACCATTGGATGGCGCGGTCGTCAGCTAGTGAATAGATGTTGGTGCCGAATACGCTGATCAGCAGGCCGACAATGACGTTGAGCAGGATGAATAGGGTTGCTCTAAGCCAGAATGGTGCGGTTTTGAAATAGACGCCGCTGAAGTAGCCGATGAGCAGGCTGCTTAGCAGGACGATGACCAGAATGACGACTGGCGGTACGGTTTTGGCTTTTTCGATTGGTTCTTCACCTGAAATTTGAATCGGGTTTGCCAGGTGGTCGTAGACGAAGCCGTTGTCCTGGCCGTCAATTCGTGCGTTGCTCAGTACGTTATAAACTTGGTCTCTGGATAGCTCGGTTGCCGCTACGTTGGTTGCCCATTTGTCGTTAAGTTCGTCGGATTTCGTTTGAACTTCGTCGACTTTCGTATACAGTTCGTCTGTATAGGTGAGGACGTTCGTTTGGCGTTCACCTAGTGAATCCATGAGACTATTCATTTGGTCGATTGTTCCAGTGATGCTTTGGGTGCCGGATACGAGTCCAGTTCCGCTTGTTGGTGCCTGTGCAGTTTCTGCTTGTTCCGGCTGGCCAGGTGCTGATCCGGATTGCAGCTGCTGCATGAGATTGTCAGCGTTTGTCTGGATGGCTGTAATATCCTCCATCATGGCCGTTTGCTGATCAGCGACACTTCCGCTGTAGTCCGCGATGAAGGTCTGGAAAGATTCTTCAAGCTTTGTCATTTCAAGCTGAGCGGACGGGAAGTTGCCTTGCATGGCGTCTGTTGCCTCGCGTTCTTCGTCTGTCGGAGCGAGGGCTGTTTTCATTTTTTCGTTTAATTCTTCATTTGCAAGCACGGTGTTTTTCGTTGTGCTGTCTGACGAATTCAGGTTTTTAAGAGTCGATTCATATTGATCGAGTTTTGCATAGTAGGCAAAGAGCGGTTCAATGGTGACCTTTTGGATGGATTCCTGGAAAATCGGCTCGAGTGTCTTTTTCCGTTCTTCCGTAAGGTTGGCATCGCTCAGGATTGCCTGTTCTTTTTTCTTAATGGCATCAATAACCGGCTGGACATTGCCTTGCAGGAATAGAATTTGGTCGGAGAGACGCTTGTTCTCTTCTCTCAGGCGCTGGTTTTCGGTCAGAATTCCAGTATTATCTGATAATAGTTTTTCATAGTCCTTAGCAAGCTGATCATATTTCTTCTGCCATTCTTGATTGTTTGCATCTTTCTCAGAGAGCTGTTTTTCGATTTCGTTTGCTTTTACGGAAAGCTGGCCCAGGCTGTTCGCTGCATTGACGGCTTCATTTGGCTTTGGATCTGGAATCTTGTTAAGTGATTCCTGAAGCTGCTTTGCTTGCTCCGCTACTGCTTTGAGGGCAGTTTGCTGTTCCTGAAGGCTTGAAATCGGGTTTGGATTTGGTGCTTGTGGTGTTTCCGGTGTTTCAGGAACCGTCGGTGTACCAGGCTCGGCTGGTGTTCCAGGTGTTCCAGGTGTACCAGGGGTACCCGGATCCGGCGTGTTTTGCAGTTCTTTTCTTAGTGAAGCCATCGTCTTTTCAAGTTCTGTTAGCGTTGTTTCTTCCATTGTTTTTTCATACAGATCCAGATACTGGGCCTGTACCGCTTTTAGGTCGCTGATTTGGCGGTCCATTTGGCCTTGGAGAATTCGTTCAATTTCGCTTGCATTGTCTGAGCCTTCCTGAAGCGTTGCTTGGATGGCGGACATATCATTGTTGAGTTGGCCGACCTGACTGTCAATCTTCTGGAAGGACTCGCTGTTACGCTGTGTCTGGTTGGACATGCTTGCCTGAAGTCCGGTGATGGTCTGATTTTGAACCTCTCTCATCAGCTCCATCTGGTTTTGCTGATATAGCTGGTAGCTGTCTACATATGTGACGAAGGATGCCAGGTTTTTCTGGAATTCCTCTGCATTTTGTTCACGCTCAGGGGCTGATTTGGATGCATCGAGCATCGTTGCCTGAAGCTGCTGCAGCATTTGTTTCTGGGATTCAATTTCCCCTGACAGATCTTTTGAGCTTGGTTTATAGAAAGCAACCATTGTTTTTTGGAACTGGTCTTCTTTTTCAAGAATTTGATCGAATTTCTTTTTCACGTCGTCCATTTCCTGGGCAATTGTGTCCCAGTAGTAGACAGCGGTTTTTTTGTTGGCGACGTCTGTCGCATCTTCAATGGTCCGAAGAACTTTCTCTTTGTCTACAGCGGTAAGCTGTTCCTGGACCTTGAATTTGAATTCTGCTTTAGAAGGCTGGGTTTCTTCATATGTCAAAATATTGTTGGTGAAATCGGAGGGAATGTAGATGATGGCATCTATCCCCTTGTTTCTCATTTCATTTTCGGCTGCACCGCGGCTAAGCTCTTTCCAATTGTACTCCTGGTTTTGACTCATAACCTGAGCGATATCGTCACTGAGTTTATCTTTATCGTCCCCCGTATAGGTATCTTCGTTGACGACAGCGATTGTGCGGGTGGCTTTATCCTGTACCTCCATCGGATTTTGGCCGATGGTCTGGAAAAACAGGGCAGGGACGGCAAGAATGAGAACGACCGCTAGAATCATTTTCATCATGTGTTTAGTTTGTTCCGTCATGAATAGATCTTCCTTTCAATTGCGCTTAGAGGAATTTGGATTTTTGTCACTCTGCCATTTTCTGCGTAGTAGCCGAAGCCTGCGTTGATCTCGACTTCCTTCCGGTCATATGGAAGGGTGAGAATCGTTTGCTCGGATTTTTTCATCAGGATAATGGCTTGACGGATTTGTTTCAGTTCAGACGACAGCGTATCATAGCCTTTTGAAATTTCAGCGTTGCTTCCAGCGACGATGATGTTGAATCCAAGATGGCTGAAGTTTTTCATAAACTTCACGATCCGGTCCTGAATTAACGAGTCGGCTGCCTGCAGGAATCTCGCATAGCCGTCGATAACCAGCAGCAGCGGAGTAAAGGTGACTTCGCCTGCTTTTCCTTCATTGATGGCTTGCATATACTGTGTTTCCCGTTCTGTCATGAGAGCTTCCACATAGTCGAGCCATGCAGCCATGCTCTCCTTTGACTCCAGGTAATCGATTTTTTCTTCCGTCGCATAGCTTGATAGCCCACGGTCGATTGAATCAAACAGGGCGATTTTTTCTTCCTGCTGACCCATCACGGTGTTAATGACGACTTTAAGCACATTCGTCTTTCCTTTTTGCGACTGGCCAATGATGAGGCAGTGCTTGTTTTTCAGCAGGTTGAGATGCACTGGCTGCACCTGTTCCTCGTGAAGACCGATCGGGATAATACCCGGACGCTGGTGGCCTTCGATGTATTGCGAAAACGTAATCGTCGAAAGATCGTTTGGCAGCATTGGCACCGGTTTTGGACGGGTATAGCTGCTGTATTTTTCTACGAACATTTGAATGTCTTCTTTCAGCTGATCGAGCAGTTCATAATCATTCGCTCCATCTGCCGGCAGGAGCATTTGGGCAAAGTACGTATGCTCCTTCTTAATGAAGGCGCGGCCCGGAATGGCTTCCATCGCGTACTGCGGACGGCCGACAATGGCATGAAGCTCAGACGAATCAAGCATATAATGTGCGATTTTTGTTTTGAGGTTGCTCATGATGGAATGACGGACAGCGTTCGCACGAGAGGCTGTGATCATCATATAAATTCCGAGAGACTGGCCGTCCCTTAAAATTTGATTCAATTCGGTTTCCAGATCATACATTTCGTCTTTAATGATGTCAAAGTTATCAATGGTGATAAAAATAACGGGAAGCTTTTCAGCGCTTAAATTGTTGTACATTTTGATGCTGCTAACTTCATGCTGCTGGAATAAGCGTTTTCGTTTCGCCAGCTCTTCTTTTAGGATACTCATGAATTTTTCGATTTTTCTGGACTGATCCACAAGGAAGTAGTCAGCTGTATGCGGAAGCTGGCGCAATGGCAGCAGCGCTCCGTTTCCGAAGTCCATGATATAGACATGAAGTTCTTCCGGACTCATTTTGGATGCCATGCCCATCAGCAGGGTCATCGCCGAGACTGATTTTCCGTATCCGGATGTACCGAAAATTCCGATGCTTCCATCGTCGATCATGTTGTAAGCAAAGGCTGTTTGGCTCTGTTTTTCCGGTTCATCGATGATTCCCATCACAATCTCGCCCTCTTGCTCAGACATGTGCCCGATTCTTGAAATACGTTCTTCAAGCGGCGGCAGCCATGGACTTGGGAGCTTTTTGATGTTGAGCTTCTTTTGGGTCTCGGCGATTTTTTCGACTACGACGTCGATTTCAGTTTGAACGTCCCTCTTTTTCTCGATGGATGCAGAGACGTCTGAGAGCGGAACAAAGCCGAGATCGGTGACGAGCGCGACCTCGTCCTCGCCCTCACGCGTTTCTTCGTTATAGGGCGCCCCGCTCCATGCAGATTGGAACAGCTCGTACACTTCGTTGTTTCCGACCTGCAGGTATCCGCGTCCGGTTACGGTAATTGCCGCGGCATCCGCGTTTTTCAAAATCTCTTTACTGTCGGTCGCATCCTGTACTTTAAGTGCGACGCGGAAACGAGCGTTACTCCAGATTTGGTTGTCGATTACACCGCCTGGCTTTTGCGTCGCCAGGATCAAGTGGACACCTAAGCTCCGTCCAATACGGGCTGCAGAGACGAGCTCACGGATGAAGTCCGGCTCTTCGCTTTTCAGCTCGGCGAACTCATCGGAGATCAGGAAAAGATGCGGCAGTGGATCCGTTGCCTCTCCTTTTTTGTATAGCTTCGTATAGTCGTTAATGTGGTTGACGGTATGCTGGTCAAACAGGCGCTGGCGGCGCTTCAGCTCGCTTTTGATGGAGGCAAGAGCCCGGGCGCTGAAGTTTTTGCTGCCTTCAATGTTTGTAATCGTTCCGAGCAAATGCGGCATGTTTTTAAAAGGCTGGGCCATTCCCCCGCCCTTGTAGTCAATAAGCAGGAACGCGACTTCATGCGGATGGAAGTGAGCAGCAAGAGACAAAATGTATGTCTGCAGGAATTCACTTTTTCCGGATCCGGTCGTTCCAGCGAGCAATCCATGTGGTCCATGGGCCTTTTCATGCAGATTCAGCTCGACGAGGTCTTCTTTTCCTTTTAAACCGATTGGAACAGCAAGTGATTTTGCCGATTCCCTTGTGAGCCAATTTTGTTCAATGGGTAGTTCGTCCACTTCCTTCGCCTGGAACATGCCCAGGAATGACACACTGTTCGGTATGGAGTTCGTCATACCCGTCAGGTGATCAAGCGTTCGAAGCGTTCTTGCGAAGGTTTCATTCGTTTCGAGCGAGTGCTGATCAAGATTAAACGGAATTTGAACAGCCTTTTTCTCCTGAATAACAATGTCCCCTTCTTTTTCATTTACGTAGCGGACGAGTGTATGGATGTGCTCGGTCAGACTTTCTTTGTTTTCCGCTGCAAAAATGGCGGAGATTCCAAGCTTTTGATGCTCGCCTTCTAAATACTCCAGAATAATATGATCCGCAATCAGCTGCTGATTCGTTACAATGAACACGATGTGAGGGGAGAAAAAGATGCCTTTTTCATCCTTTTGAATGTCGCGTTCGCGAATAATTTCGTATAAAGAGGATAATAGCTGGTCTCTCGTCTGCTCATTGTAAATCAGCCCTTTAGCATAAGCGTGCGGAAGCTGGAAATGCGGGAGCCATTTCATCCATTGCCAATCCTCATATTCGTCTTCATCAAAGATGAAGACAAAGCGGAGGTCATGATAGCTGTGGGAAAAAGCAAGCTGGCCGATGAGCTGGTGAAGCTCTTTTTTAACCGTTTTTTCTTTTCCGATCAGACCCATTGCTCCATCCTTCAGGTGAACCGGAATGGGTACGGGGCCGACTTCTTTGTACGCCTTCTCCAGCTCCTGAGACTGCTCAAGCAAATCGTCAATTTCCCTGTTTGCAAGGTCCGAGCTGCTTAAGGTTACGGAATAGCTGGACGGACTTTGTCCGTTTCCGATCCGAAGCTGCAAAAAGTCTTTGCTGTCGATGGTGCGCTCCCAGATTCGTTCTGAAATATCCTCGGTCATGTACTTCATTTTTTCAAAGGAAGGAAAATGATAGCGGAGGACAGTCATTTGACGCTGTGAAAGCTCCTGAAGCTCAGCACGGGAACGCTCCAAATAGGCTTTGTATACCCGGACACGGCGCTCTTCCCTTTTTTTGCGCAGACCGCGCTCTTTGAAGTATTGAACCGTGGAGGTAATCAGCGTCATGGAAAACATGGCAACCGTGATAATGATGTAAATTCCTCTTGGCTGAACAAGGGCTACAATCCCCATAAGGATGAGCATGACAAGGGGAGGCATGATGATGAGCCAGAGTCCTCTGTTTGTATCCTCTGTTTCCTGAAGCGGCATGTTCAGGTTAATTTTTTCGTCCGGGAGATCATAAATCATCCGGGGAGTTCTGCGGTAGGCCGGATATTTCTTCTTCATTTCACTTTCCGGCTTCCTTGCTTCAGTCAGGGACGTTTTGATGTCCTCCAAATCAGAGACCGCCAAGATGTCCTCATCGACAACCGTGATTGTCATAAATCCCCAAAGAAGGATGTCTCCAATTTGTATATCGGTTTTTCCATCGATTCGGTGACCGTTTTTGTATAAGCGGCTGCTTGCGGATTCGAGCGTCCAGCCCTGACTCTGTTTAATCAGCCGGAACGACCCATCTGAGGTCGGGCTCGCGCTTGTAATCTGCGCTTCTTCATCTGCAGAGAAAAGAATTTCGTGCTCGTATCCGGTGAACAGGGATCTGGCTTTTTGGAAATCAGGAGTGAGACAAAGAACGAGGGTATGTCCGTCTTCTTCCCATACGAACGAGCCCTTTTCTGCAAGGCTCCCCTTCATTTCTCCATTGATTCCAATCAGAAATTCACTCTTCCCTTCTTCTCTCGTCAGCTCCAGGGCTCCTGAGGAAAAAGGGAACGAGCGCACCGTTAGCGTATCACTGTATTCCGGCCCGATGGTCAGCGTGCGTGTTGTCGAATCGGAAATTGAATATGGCTGATAAGTCCGCTGATAAAAGACCCATAACGTGCTCATGAAAGGATACCTCCTCTGTTTAGTGCTAATATAAGGCCCGCCTCAAGGGACTTGAGGTGGACCTTTTCATCAGTTGGTCTTTGGCGCAGCAGGCTGTTCAGGTGCCGGTTGTTTCCCTGTTGCTGGTGCAGCAGGCTGTTTTCCCGGAGCTGGAGCTGCTGGCTTTCCTGCTGCCGGTACTGCTGGCTGCTTTTCTGCTGCTTCTTTTGCCTGTTCTTCTTCTACTTTATCAAGAGCTTCCTGTTTTTTTCTTTCTTCTTCTGCTGCTTGAGCTTTATCTTCATCTATTTTCTTTGTATTTTCAGCAATTTCGGAATCAAGTTCTTTTATTTTCGCCTGTCTTTCTTCACTTTTCATCTCTTTATTTGCTTGGAGGTCCCCTTTATATTGAATAAGCGCAACCGTCAAGATAAATCGGTCAGCAAGGTTTCTTGCGACTTCTATTGCTTTTTCACTTTCCCCGCGGCCCATTCGAATAAAGTACTCATAATACCGCTCGTCGGTCCTTAGGTTCAGCCTTTTACGGATGTTTTCCTTTTGGGTTCCTTTAACAAAATCCCCTGTCACAATATAGGAATGAGCGAGTTGATATCTTACAACCTTAGGCATAGACTCAACCTTGTATTTTTCAAGGTCATTGATTACTTCACTGTAATTGCTTGTTTGATAATTCTCTCCGCTGCTGACAAATGCCGCGTCTCTCGGCTGAAGGAAAAATACAGAATAGGCCGTATAAATAATAGCGGGAATCAAAAGTATGAGGAGCCCTAATGCTGCGTAGCGAAACGTTTTCCACTTCTTCTCCGGTATATGTACAAGACTTCGATCTTTTTCTTCCAGCAGCATAATTTTTCTGCTTATTAATGCGGAAAGATCTTCGGTTGTTTTTGCATCAAAAATTTCTTTTACAAGCGGAGAAACCTGAATCGTATCGTAGAATTTAATGTACTGCTCAAATGTAAACTTTTCGTCTACGGCAGCCGCAATAACGGCTCTCACTTCGTGCCAGATCCGCTCTTCATCCTTTTCATATGGCGGAATGCTCTCTTTCACACCGTAATGCAGGAATGCAGGTGCCAGTCCTTTTGTGAGCACCAGGTTATCCGGAGCGACAATAAGATGAAGTCTCGGATACGCGTGGGATTTTACCTTTTCAACTAGCTGGTGGGCAAACACCCAGCGGCTGTGGCGGTTTTTTTTATGAATTTCATTGAAGTTTTGGTAGGAATCGGCCGGTTTTATATGAATAAGGAGTTCATCCTCTGTCATTTCTATCTTTCTTTGAATATCGGAGTCGATCTTTTCGAGCATGGCAATTTCAAGCGGATCATCCAGCTTGATTTTCTCCTGCTGAAAAATAAACGAACGTTCCAGATTGTCTTTTGTGATGCTGCATTCGAGCTGCTGCTCCAAATAGTCAGGATTCTTTTCTGCCATGTTTTCTGGCTCCTTTACAGTATTTCAAGTCGGTCTCCAGTCATAATGCCGCTTTCCGCAAGCTGGCGGTCACCAGGGATGACCTTCTGCTTGTTTGGAACGCGGACCCAATGCCCTTCTCGAGGTGGGTCAGAAATGCATTTAGCCTGCCAGACGATATCAATCATTTTCTTGACAGAATGATAGTCTGATAGGCGAAGGTCAAACACTTCTCCAGTATAATTTTTTAAGTCAACTGTTACTTCAATATACATGCCTTTTCACCTCAAAAATGAAGAAGCGCCATAATCCGCGAAGAGTATGGCGCTTCCAAGCGTCTTTGCTGGATTAAGTAGCTAAAAAATTAGCCGCGGATTTGGTTAGCGATGTCTTGGTCAGCGTTGCGAAGTGCATCAGCTGTTTTGTTAAGCTGTTGGCTAACTTCAGCTAGCATTGTTTCCATTTTCTCAACAGAAGGTCTTAGTGTTTCCCACTGCTCGGAGAATGCTTCACTTGCAGAACCTTTCCAAAGATCTCTAAGCTCGTCCATTTTACCATTTAAACGTGTGATTTGCTGGTGTACATTTTCGCTCTCTGCTTTGAAATCGTTTGATTTTACTACAAGTTCTTCTGGTGTTACTTTAATAAGTCCTGCCATTTTAAACATCTCCCTTACCCGAATTTACTTTAATTGTAAAATTAAACCGACCCTAATTTCAATTGATACTTAGAAATTAGTAGAAAATTGGTTAATTCTATCTACTTCTACCCGAATTTGGAAGTTATAAACCATAAATAATGAGGAAATATTTCTTATTTCTTTTTTTTATTTGAAACTTACTACTTATTTCGACAGAAAAGTCTAAAAATATATAATTTCTAGTATGTGGAAGAAAATTTACGAGATTGGTGAAAATGTCTTTTGATTGTTAGGGGATTGTTGGAATTGTCATGTTGGGGGATTTATTAGAGGGAATTACTTTGGATAGAAGTATTATAGGTTTTTGTGGTGTTTTTAGTTAAAATAGAACTCTTTTAAATTTGGCTGTTGATTTCCGCTTCAGCCACTCGCTTTCCGCGGGGCGGGCGGTGAGCCTCCTCAGCGCCAGGCGCTTGCGGGGTCTCACCTGTCCCGCTGCTCCCGCTGGAGTCTCGTGTCTTCCGCTGCAATCAACAGGGTGTGGAGAAGTGGGTTTAGAGCTTTAACTTTATTTGAATTTTAAACCCCTTCTAACTAGGTTTATCAACACATTAATACCGGAAGAGTAGAAAAATTTACGGATTTCTTAAACCGCATCTATTAATTAACTCTAATGATGCCCAAATTTTCAGTTGAAGAGATCAGGTCTATTTTATGATTTCCTTTTGTGTAATAAACAGAAGCCCCTTCTCTTTCTCCCTTTTTCCATCCATTGGCTTTAAGTACTAATTCATATCCAAATGGTATCCCGTTTTCTTCTGATGCTTTTGACCAATCATAACTATTTCCATGTTCGTTTTTATGGACTAGCTCAGCATTTTTAGGAACTGGGAAGCTAAATAAATCTTCTGATGGTTCGTAAAGAGATAATGTTATGAAATAATAAAGTGCCCCACCTGCCAAAAGCGCAGCTAAAGCAAGGATCCAACCATTAATTTTCTTCATTCTACTAACCCTCTTTAATAAGTTGTTATTTGATTTTTTCTTCAAACGAAGCTGACCGTTTAGTTTATGTAGAAGTTTCAAGATTTCATATTTATACTGCCATGAATATCCAATATTAATACTGGATATCTTTTTAAAATCAACCGATACCCTTAACATTACTCTTCTATAAAACTCGCAGTATTCCGTATTAAGGACCAGTGCCACAAGATATTCTATACGTGGAGTCGTCACTCTTTTTGGCATAGCATAAGGTACCAGTGTCACCTGTTTCACTATCCCAATCTTTCCATAAGACAGAATATAGCGCCCCGTATTGTGTGTCCTTGATATTTTTGTTTGTAATTACCGCGAGGAAGCTTTGATAAGGGTGGCCATTACTTTGCAGATAGTTTCTTATCGCACTTCTTGGAGAGTGATCATTGTGCGTGATTGGAGCTAAAATTGGCGGGGCAATCATTAATACAAATAAGACAATACAAATGATGATCGTTACCTTTCTTTTCCTCATCTCTTTGCTCCCTCATTCTTAGTCTATTAAAATGTTTAATTTCTTTTCTAATTTACAACCTTATTTTCAATTTAACATAAATATCCAACTAGGGCACTACATATCCGAAATAGGTTAAATAAAAAAAGAGGAGTTTCCTCCCCTCTCTCCTTACTTCGTCTTAAATTTTGCTACTTCTGTTTTCAGTCCGGCTGCTAGTTCAGCGAGTTTGTTGATGGACTGGCCGATTTCTTCCATGGATGAGTATTGCTGCTGGGCTCCGGCTGCGACTTGCTGGGTGGAGCTTGCGGATTCGGTTGCGATGCTGGCCATTTCTTCGACGGATGCTGTGACTTCCTCGGAGCTTGCGGACATTTGCTCTGCGGTAGCGGACACTTCCTGGATCTGCGAGTTGACCTCTTGGACCGCTTTTTGAATCATGGTGAAGTTGTCACCGGTTTCTTTGATTAAATCAAGGCCGCCTGCTGCCTGTTCTTTTTCTTTCGCCATGTGATCGATGACGAGGTTCGTTCTCTTTTGGATGGAACGGATGAGGGTGGTGATTTGCTCAGCGGACTGCTTGGAGCCTTCAGCAAGCTTCCTTACCTCATCTGCTACTACGGCAAAGCCTTTGCCGTGCTCGCCTGCCCGTGCAGCCTCGATGGCGGCGTTCAGGGCCAGCAGGTTCGTTTGTTCGGAGATGGCCGTGATGACGTCGACAATTTTATTGATTTCTGCGGATTTGTCTCCGAGCTCGATGACGAGGCGGGTTGTTTCCTCGACAGAATGATAGATGTCATCCATTTGCTTGACGGCTTTATCAATATAGATGCTGCCTTTTTGCGTCTGTTCGGCTGCTTCTGAAACAGTGAGGCTCACCGATGCAGCCCGTTCTGCCACGTATTGGACTCCTGTTGCGATTTCCTGGACAGCCTTTGCAGTTTCTTCCGTACTCACCATTTGCGTTTCTGCTCCATCCGACAGTTCATCTACCGATTGGGCAATTTCCTTCGTAATGCCACTTACCTGACGGGAGTGCTCCTGGACCTGCTCTGAGGATGCTGAAAGCGTATCAGATGAGTGTTCGATTTGAGATAGCAGATTTTTCAGGGAATCGATCATTGTATTGAACGCGATTCCAAGCTGGCCGAGGTCATCCTTTGATGCCACGTGGACTTTATCTGTTAAATCGCCCTTACTTACCTTGCCGGCGACGACGGACAAAAGACGGATTGGACGAACTATGGAGCGGATGGTGAAGTAATTGAAGACCGTTCCAACGACTATAAAAATTACAATTACGATGATCATGTTGAGTAAAATAGGCGCAGATTGCTCGGTGAATTCTGCCTTATCAATCGTTCCAAGCACCTTCCAGCCGGTCTGTTCGCTCGTTTCAAACATCATGGATTTGTTTGAGCCTTTAAATGTATAGCTGAAGGATCCTTTTTCTGATTTGTAAATGGGTTCGCTGATGCTTTTATCCAGTTTTTCACCCGGTTTAAGCGTCGGGTGGACAACGATTTTTCCATTTTGGTCTAAAATGCTTGGATACCCTTTGTTGCCGATTTTCGTATCCAAAGTGGATTTAGCAAGGACGGCCAGATCAATATCCATGGCCATCACTCCGCTGCCGTCGGTTAATGTGCTTGCTATGGTCACGACCATTTTCCCTGTTGCTTCATCCTTATAGGGGCTCGTGATAATGGATTCCCCTTTGTTTGCGATCGCTTCTTTATACCATTCACGTTCGGTGGGATTGTAGCCTTCCGGGAATTCGGTTCTTGGAAAACTGTACATACTGCCGTCTTTTGTCCCCACATAGGTTAGTGTCACTTCTTGAAAGGAATTGCTTATATAGCCTAACCGCTCATTCAGGTATGATTCATTTTCAAAGGCTGTGCTATTTAGCGTTTGTGAAAACAGTTCGACGACATCCCGTTTATTTTTAAAGAATTCGTCTGTCAGGCCGGTTAAGAGCGTAACCTGCTCGGAAGCTGAGTTTTCAATCTGGTCTTTCACTTCTTTTTTCGCTGCTACATATCCGAAAATGCCGATCGACAAGGCTGGAACGATCAGCAGAACCGCCGTAAAAAGGATCAGACGATTGCGGATTTTCATATTTTTAAACATTAGCATGCACTCCGATTCTCAGATGATGATTACATGCTATTTATCGACAGACTCCGACAGAAGTTGAATAAAAAAAACGGGCCTCCCATTGGAAGCCCGGCACACGTTATTTCTGTTTTTTAAATTTCTTTCTTCTTTTCACATACCATACAATGACCATTACAAGCAGAACTGCGAGCACGGCATAGATGATATTCGAATAGATGCTCATATATTCTCCGATTTTCGGCCACGCTTCCCCGAGCATCGCGCCTAAAATAACAAGAAGCGTATTCCAAATCAGTGTTCCAAGCGTCGTATAAATCAGGAAAAGCCATACGTTCATGTTGGACATACCAGCCGGGATGGAAATGACACTTCTTACAAACGGCACCATACGGCAAAAGAAGACCGTCCATTTTCCATATCGATCAAACCAGGCATCGCCCCGGTGAATTTCTTTCTTTGAAACAAGCAAAATGTGGCCCCATTTGTCCACAAACTTCCCCAGCTGCTCTACATCCAGCAGCCTTCCTACATAATAAAGGATCAAGGCTCCAAGCACCGAACCGGCAGTCGCCGCTAAAATGACCCCCGGAATCGTCAGGCCCGCTGTCGTTGTCATAAAGCCTCCGAACGGGAGGATGACCTCTGACGGAATCGGAGGGAACACATTCTCCAATGCAATCATTAAAAAGATTCCCAAGTACCCAAACTGCTCCATAAATTGTGTAATCCAATTTTCCATTAGAAATCGTGCCTCCTGTTTCGATCTAGCCGTCCCCGAAACCATTAGTACGGATTAAGAGCCTAAAAGGTTTCACATTCTCCCTAAAAGACTTCCCGAAAAGGCGGCAGGGCAAACCAGGAGGGGGGTTTGGCGATATGTAAAAAACACCAGCTGAATTGGTTTCAGCTGGTCAAACGAGGATCAGAGGGGTTTTGTGATTTTTTCTATAAGAGGGAGGTTAGCGGAAAATCAGGTTTCCTGTTCGGCGAGCTCGCGCGGACGGCCGCTCATGAATCGGACGGAGTCTGCGACGACTTCTGTGACGTAGACCATTTTACGTTCTGCGTTTTCGTATTTTCGGGATTGGATTCTTCCGGTGACACCGACGATGGAGCCCTTTTGGCAGTAATTCGCCGTGTTTTCGGCTGTTCTTCTCCACAGGGTACAATTGACGAAATCTGTTTCGATTTCACCGGCGTGGTTTTTGAAATTACGGCTGACAGCGAGGGTGATGTGGGCAACCGGGGCTCCTTCTTTCGTGTAGCGGATATCCGGATCCTTCGTAAGACGCCCTACTAACGTTACATGATTGATCATCCTGTTTCTCCTTTCCTTCCTAGTCAATCGTATTGTAATGGATGTTTGAGAATAGGGAAAATCAGGAAAAGTTATTTTTAGGCATCAATTTTCCTTTGATGAAGATACAGAAGATAGGTTCTGGCCATTTAAAGGATCTATTTTGTGATTTTCGTAAAAGATAAGAAAAATAATGCGCTATGTTATAATGATAAAAACGACTGGAAAACAATGCGGAGGTGGATGATGATGAAGACGTTTAAGCTTGTTTCCATGAAGATTGCACGGAATGATGAGAACGGCCGCCATTATGATGAGATTCCTTTAAACGATGGCCTCGTCATAAACAAAAAGGACGGCGAAAATGATTGGCTTCTTGAGGCGCTGATCAGCAGCGATCATTTGGACCGCTTCCAAAAGCTTATGGATGAAAAGAATGAACAGACTCTTGTGATTACCATCTCCAAGAGAACGAATACCCCTGCTAAATTAAAAGCGGCAATCAGCAATGTAGTGGAGCTCGAAAATAACCTGATATCCGTTTTATTTTCAGGAAGAATGGTTTCAAACCGCCCATTTGGAAACGCGGAGAGAATTTTAACGGAGCTTTTGGATGAAGGATTAGATGGTGAAGACCTGCTGCAGGCTTTTTCCGCCCAGTGGCATAAAACACAGGATCAGCAGGAATCTGTAACGACTAAATAAAGAAGCCAGTCTATAGGATGACCGGCTTCTTTGTTAGTCCTTTTTCATATCCTTTTTCATCATATCTTCTTTTTGTCTCTCGGTCTTGTTATCCATACGGCCATCCAGCTTCTGCGGGTCATGTCCATGTCTCATATTGCCCGGGGCCATGTTGCCGTTTTTAAGCTCCATGTTGTAATTTTCCTGTTCCACCGGCGGATTTTCATCCTTTTTTTCCTCGGGATCTGGATCGTCTGAGCATCCGGCCAAGCCCATTGCCAGGATCAAACCGGTTAAAAGACCAAATACTTTTTTCATGCTGCATGCTCCCTTCTTGATGTTTATTCTCAAGAATTAGCATGCCCCACGAAAAAACCGCTCATTCGAAGGAGGGGTACGATGAAATACGCTGCAGCGGTACTTGCAGGAATGGCTGTGCTTTTTGCCGGAACGAAGAAGGCGAAGGCACCGGTAAAAAAATAAAAGACGCGCGATTTCCGCCAGGATTTCACGCGTCTTTTTTTATTCTGTTTTTTCGCCCAGTGCAAACATGATTTCCGCTTCGCACACAATTTGTCCGTCTACGGTTGCCGTTGCTTTTCCTTTGCCAAGGGCGCCGCGGGAACGGATGATTTCGACTTCAAGGCGAAGCTGATCGCCTGGTTTTACTTGTTTTTTAAATCGGCAATTATCGATTCCTGTGAAAAATGCGAGTCTGCCGCGATTTTCTTCTTTTTTAAGCATCGCTACCGCTCCAACCTGCGCGAGAGCTTCTACAATTAATACTCCAGGCATAACCGGGTAGTCAGGGAAATGTCCGTTGAAAAATTCTTCATTCGCGGATACATTTTTAATTCCGACGGCACGCGCCCCTTCTTCTACTTCAAGGATGCGGTCCACCAGTAAAAACGGATAACGGTGAGGAATGATTTCTTTAATCTGCTGAATATCTAGCATATGGGTCGGACTCCTTTCATCTTCCTATCTATGTATACGGCAAAAAGGAAGGAGAATCCTTCCTTTCGCAAACATGAGTATAGACTTATTCGGACTCTTTTTCAACCAGGTCCACGATATGCTGCCACGTGGATGGCTTCAGCACATCAAGCGGATTCCCATCTCCAATGACTCCATACCCGACCATTGCCCCAGTAATGGCAGCCAAAATAAACAGGAAGGCCACAATTAATAAGCGCAGCCAAATCGGAAAGAGCCGAATCCGGATTTTCCCGGCAGGCTTCGTTTCCTCTTGAGCTGGATCCTGTGCTTTCTTTTCCTGTTTATATTTTTCACGGGTCATGGACGCGTCTTTGGAAGCCATGGTGAAAACCCCTTCGGCATAATTAGCGGACAGAGTTGATTAATCCCAGCATCTGATCGCCGATTGTAATGGACTTTGCATTAAATTGATACGCCCGCTGTGAAACGAGCATGTCGGTCATTTCTTTTGATACATCGACGTTCGACATTTCCAGAGCTCCCTGCTCTACAGAAATCTGTCCCCGTGCTGCACCAGTCAGATCCGTCACGGCCGTCTGGTCATTCGGATTCAAAAGTGTATAAAGATTGCCGTTTGTCTGCACAAGTGATTGCGATTTGTTGGATTGAACGATGCCGAGGTTGACTGTTCCGGCAGGCTGTCCATTTCCGTCAAGCGCTGTCAGCGTTCCGTTGGCTGAAATAGTGATGGAAGAAGCATTTTCGTTCAGCAAAATCGGCTGATTGTTTTCGTCTAAAATTCGTTGGCCGCTGGCATTCACCAGCCCAAGCTTGCCGTTTGCCTCTGCAGAAAGATAAAGCGCCCCGCTTCGTGTATAGCGAGTTTGCCCATCTGCCTCCACTTTTAAGAACTGGCCCGGCTTCGTGAAAGCAAAATCAAGGTTACGCTCCGTTTTTTTAATGGTTCCCTGGCTGAAGACGACATTTTGCATCAGCTGGGCTCCGACTCCCTGGCGAATTCCGAAATCGGTTGATCGGCCAACCTCTTTGTTCAGGTCAGATTGGTTGTCGTATTGCTGGCGCACAAGTTCACCGAACGTTGTATTCGTGCGCTTGAATCCCTGTGTATCGACGTTGGCTATATTATGCCCAATTATGTCGAGCTGCTTCTGCACCTGGTTCATCGTGTTGGAAGCCGTAATCATGGAGTTCAGCATGTTATTTCCTCCTCATTAGCTTAACCGGCCGATTTCATTGACCGCTTTATCAAGACTGCGGTCATACGCCTGCAATACCTTTTGATTCGCTTCAAATGAACGGTAGGCGGTCATCATCTCGGTGTAGGCACGGGCTGTATCCACATTCGAGCCTTCTGTGAAGCCCTGCTTCAAGGAATATCGAACGTTCGCATTCCCGGCTGCAGTCGGCAGAGCAGCGTTATCCGCTGTTCTGAACAAACCGTTTCCTTCTTTAACGAGATTGCGGACGTCGCCTGCAAAACGGACGTCGATTTGAGAGGTTTCCTGTCCGCCGATTCTTACACGGCCGTCCTGGGTGATTTCATACTCATCACCCGTAATCGTAATCGGTGCGCCTGCTGTGGAAAGAACAGGGACGCCCTGGGACGTAAGCTGGTTTTGATCATTTAATGTAAAATGGCCGTTCCGTGTATAGCGGACCTGCCCATCCGGCATTCCGACTGCGAAAAGAAGGAAGCCTTTCATTCCGGTATCCGCGTTCGCAGGCACCGCTTCCTCTAAAAGAGCGATATCTGAAGGCAAGCCTGTTTCTCTTAAATCACCTTGCGTAAACTGGGGGACAAGTTCCTGTACGTAAGCACCTGTATTCAAAGAGCCGATTGGCGTCTGGGTTCCAAAATTCATGGGGTTCTGGGTTGGAGCATCCTTGCCTTCCATTCTGCTGAGCAGCATTTCTGGAAAAGCACGGATGGCCGCCTGGTCTGATTTATAACCGGGCGTATTCACGTTGGCGATGTTGTTTGACAGCATTTCTGTCCGTTTCTGTTGCGAAAGCATGCCGGCCGCAGCCGTATAAAGCCCTCGAAGCATAATCCACCTCATATCGGCGCATTGTGAAGCGCCTTTTTTCCTATTTCTATTATAAATGACAATTCATGAAAACTCCTACTTTATTTTTTTCGACAAATTGCAACAAATTTTTACTATAACCCTTCAAAAACCGACAAAATGTCGTATAATGTATTTGGGACATATCTTTTATGTTCCCCTTTCAAATTGTGTTTTGGTTCGATTTTGTTCCCACTTAATCTGAACCGCATTTCAGGCACCCAAAGAGGCCTTGCTGATGGACTGGATCAGTGAGGGCTCGGGGTGCCCTTTTTTTGTGGGGATTTTTTTTGGGGGGTGGCGGCGGTTGGATTGGGGTTGGATTGGGGTTGGATTGGGGTTGGATTGGGGTTGGATTGGGGTTGGATTGGGGTTGGATTGGGGTTGGATTGGGGTTGGATTGGGGTTGGATTGGGGTTGGATTGGGGTTGAGTGGGGTCAGTCCCCACATTTTTCACCGTATGTAGGGACGGAGGGGGTGGGCGCTGATGCCTTGTGTACCAACGTTTTGTGGAGTTGGTGCCGGAGCTTTAGTTCATTAGCGGAGGGCGGGTCAGGCACGGTGCCAGTCCCCACATTCTTCACCGCATACGGGGACGGAGGCGGGGGGCGGTGATGCCTTGTGTACCAACGGTTTTTGGAGTTGGTGCCGGAGCTTTAGTCCATTAGCGAAGGGCGGGTCAGGCACGGCCATGTAAACTGTTTTCATTTCCACCTTCATATCCGCGGTTGAAGTTTGCACTGACCCTCAATACTTTAAAGGAGCGGGGGAACAAGCATCGGTGCACCGAACCCCTGACAACTAAACCTTTTTTGGTGGCGGGGACGGAGGTTTAGTGCTTTAGCAGAGCGGGGGTCAGTGCAATGCACTGACCCTCAACACTTTAAAGGACCGAGGGAACAAGCATCGTCCCTCTGACCCCCTGTCAACTAACGCTTTTTGAGTGAGGGGGACGGAGGTTTAGTGCTTTAGCAGAGTGGGGGTCAGTGCAAAAAAAAAGCCAAACAGTCCACGTCCCCTGTTCAGCTCCATACTTAAGATATATTCTCCACTTCTCCACCTGGCAGTGAGATGAAGGAAAAGTCGTTGTCGCCGAATAGTTCCCAGCCTTCGAAGGATGCGCTGTTGTGGAAGATGTCGAGTACGGCTTGGTTTTCTGTGGTGACGCGAAGGATTTCAGCTTCCTTCCACCAGCAAATGCTGTGGATTTCCTTACCGGCGAGCAGGGTGTTGAGTTTATCTAAGTATTCTCCGGCGGTGCCGGCAGTTTGGAAGTCGGTTTGGCCGACGGTGATGCGCCCGTCTTTTTTGAGTCTCCATGGGCATTCGATGACGAGGCCTCCGTTGGAGAAATGCAGGATCAACGGGAGGGGTTTGCCGTTTTCGAGCTTGGTTATTTTTTGTCCTTTGAAGTAAGGGAAATCAAGGCTTTCGTTCATGGTCTCTCCTCCGTTTGGCGTCTACTTTTTATTTCTCCTTATCGATTGATAAGCAAGGGGCATGCTGCTGGACTTACATATTTTCCACTGAGAGTCCGCGCAGGATTACTTCTGTATATAGTCTTGCCCGCTGATCGAGTGTTTTGCTGTCGCCTGGCAGCGGGTGGCTGAGCATACTCATAAAAATGTGAGAGTAAATGGATGTGGTTGCCTTTAGAGAATCCGGATCCTTAAGGGTTCCTTCTGCTGCTGCGCGTTCAAAAATAGATGAAATCGGTATTTGATAGGCTTCGCTCCAGCATTGGCTGATCATCATTTGATCTTCAACGGTCATTTCATATTCAATATCGTGAAACATTTGGCTTAGCTTTTTCGGCTGGTGCAAAATGATGTAGCGGGTAACCCGGTATAAAGAGTCTTCGAGATCTGGATGCCGCTTAATGATCCGCTCGAGTCCTGTTTGCATTTCGTATAAGTAATTCCTTACGACTTCAACGTAGAGGCTTTTTTTGTTGGGAAAATGGTGATAAAGGGCTGGCTGAGTGAGGCCGCAGGTGTCTGCAATTTTGCGGGTTGAGATGGCGCGGTACCCGTATTCCATGAATAAACCTTCCGCTGCCTTAATAATGTTTCTTCGTGTATCTCCCATTTCGGCTGCGGTATTTTGCTTGGGTGCCATTCATTTGCCTTCCCTTCTGTTCCTTATCATATGATAAGATTGTAAGCTTTTATTTTGTATGCTGTCAACCGAACTCTAAAAAAATGGCCTGATTCCGTTCAGAATCAGGCCATAGAGTTTTACATAATTTTTCTTTTGGCAAGACGGTCCACGTTGTCGAGCATAATTCCTGTTCCAATGGCAACACAGTCCATTGGATTTTCTGCGACAAGCACTGGCACCTTTAGTTCTTCAGCCATTAGCTGATCGATTCCGTTCAGAAGGGCTCCGCCCCCTGTCAGGATGATCCCGCGGTCGATGATGTCAGCAGACAGCTCAGGCGGTGTGCGTTCCAGCACGCCTTTAGCTGCCTGGACGATTACGGCTACGGATTCTTTTAGGGCTTGTTCAATTTCTTTGGATGTAACAGTAATCGTTCTTGGCAAACCGCTTACCATGTCACGGCCGCGAATTGCGATTTCTTCTTGACGTGCGCCTGGGAATACCGTTGCTACCTTAATCTTAATATCTTCGGCAGTACGCTCTCCAATCAGAAGCTTGTACTCTCGTTTGATATGATTGAGGATTTCTGTATCGAACTTGTCCCCTGCCATCTTAATGGAAGAGGCGGTGACGATATCGCCCATGGAAAGCACTGCGATATCCGTTGTTCCACCGCCTATATCCACAACCATATTTCCGCTTGGCTGGAAGATATCCATTCCGGCGCCGATTGCGGCAACCTTAGGCTCTTCTTCCAGGAAAACGTTTTTGCCGCCGCTTTTTTCAGCTGCTTCCCTGATCGCTTTCTGTTCAACAGAAGTGATGTTCGTTGGGCAGCAAATCAGCATGCGCGGTTTCGAAAAAACACCTTTAAGATTGAGCTTGTTAATGAAGTGCTTCAGCATCGCTTCCGTCACTTCAAAATCTGCAATGACTCCATCTTTTAACGGACGGATGGCAACAATGTTCCCAGGCGTACGTCCTACCATTCTTCTTGCTTCTTCGCCGACTGCCAGCACTTTTCCTGTATTGCGGTCCATCGCGACAACGGAAGGTTCGTTCAGCACGATCCCTTTCCCTTTAACATGTATCAGTACGTTGGCTGTACCGAGGTCGATTCCTATGTCCCTTGCAAACATTGTTCCCTTTTCCTCCTTGCAAATCACGATTCCCGTGTATATCCATAATTGCACCTAATTACATATTGTATCACATAATACAAATAATAGGTGTTATTTGGTAAAGAATCTACACATTTTTAGATGGGATTGGATTTACAAAGATACGCTTATTTCACTGGTTCTTCATGAAGAATGTCTTCCTTGCGGTATTTCAATTTTGTTGCTTCTCCGCCTCTCAAATGGCGAATGGATTTATGATAATCCAGAATTTCCTTTACCTCTGCTGCAAGCTCCGGGTTAATTTCAGGCAATCGCTCTGTCAGATCTTTATGGACAGTACTTTTGGAAACCCCAAACTCTTTCGCAATCACGCGAACTGTTTTTTTAGTCTCCACGATATACTTTCCAATCTTGATAGTACGCTCTTTGATGTAATCGTGCACACCACTCGACCTCCCTAAAATGGATGTGAGAAGTGTGAAATGAGACCCGCATATTAAGAGACATCAGCTGCTGGGATGGAATGTACTCTAAAGATGCTTCCGCTGGTGGATTCACAATAAACAGCCACGATCCTCACCTCAAACACTCTCTTTGTTAGGTTTGTAACATTCTATTAGCTTGGTTGCAGTAATATGCTAAAAAGTCAACAGGGACAAGGGATTGCGTAAACTTTCCTGTTAAAATACAGGGCATATGCTAAAGAATATGTGAAACTTATGGGAATTTAGAATCTTAATTTATTTTTCGAATGGTAAAAACCGGATTTATTTGACTGATTCGCATGAAAATCGAGGTTACTTGAAAATTCCATCTCGCGGGGAGAGTAAAACTTATGGCTGAACGAACATTTTAGGATTGACATGAAAAGGGTTATCAATAATAATTGAGAATGAAAATCATTATTGAACAATTTTACATAAAGGAGAAGCACTCGAATGATAAAAAAAATGAGGTTACAGGTCTTCGCTCTTATTTCCATTTTGCTGCTTGGAATTCTTGCTGGATGCGGAGCAAATACAGAAGGATCCGGGTCAGAAAAAAAAGGGGAAGTCAACTTATATACGAGCCGTCATTATGAAACGGATGATGCCCTTTATGCGGAGTTTACAAAGCAGACAGGAATTAAAGTAAATGTAGTAAAAGGGGAAGAAAATGAATTAATTGAGCGTCTTTCCAGAGAAGGCGAGGCTACTCAGGGCGATCTATTTTTAACTTCTGATGCCGGAAGACTGCATTGGGCTAAGGAGAAAAACCTGCTTCAGCCTGTGGAAAGCAAAACGCTTGCCGCGAACGTTCCTGAAAACTTAATGGACAAGGAGAAGGAATGGTATGGTTTAACGAAAAGAGCCCGCGTTATTGTGTACTCCAAGGATCGCGTTAATCCGGATCAATTGTCTACCTATGAAAATCTGACTGAGCCTGAATGGAAGGGCAAGGTGCTTGTTCGTCCGGCTGATAATGTATACAATCAATCACTTTTAGCATCCTTTATCTCATTAAACGGAGAAGAAAAAGCGAAATCATGGGCTAAAGGGATTGTGAGTAATTTGGCGAGAAGTCCGCAGGGAAATGACCGCGATCAGGCAAGGGCAATCGTTGCGGGTGAGGGTGACGTTGCGATTATGAACACTTATTATGTGGGTGTTATGTTGAATTCCGAGGATCCTGAAGAGGTTAAAGTTGCTGAAAAGGTTGGCGTTTTCTTCCCGAATCAGGAAACAGACGGCACCCATGTAAATGTCAGCGGAATTGGGCTTACGAAGCACGCAAAAAACAAAGAGAATGCAGTAAAATTAATGGAATTCCTATCCGGTAAAGAGGCGCAGGGCAAATTTGCCGAAGCTAATTATGAGTACCCGGTCAATCCCGATGTACAGCCATCTGAATTGCTTAAATCATGGGGTGATTTTAAAGCCCAGGATCTTCAATTGTCAGAGCTTGGGAAGAACAATGCCGATGCCGTGAAGCTGTTTAATGAGGCCGGCTGGAAATAATCTTTCTTTCCCATTCACCTGAAAAGAGATAAAATCATTCAAGAGACGTGCCGTATTGCATGAGCGATACGGCACTCTTTTATAAATTTTCAAACGGGTTAGGAATGATGGGTTTGTTTCACCAAATTAAACGTCACCTGAATGGCTGGTCGCTTCTAAGTTTCCTATTCATATTTATGATTTTGCTTCCTGTTCTATTTATCGGCGTCCAATCCTTTACGGAACCGAGCGAAAACTGGGAGCATATTAAACAATTTCTTCTGACAAATTTTATTCAGAACACCCTGATCATTGTGTTCTTTACTAGCATCATCACGGTGATCATCGGGGTCAGCATGGCTTGGCTTGTGTCAGCTTATGAATTTCCATTACGGAATTTTTTTAAATGGGGAGTCATTTTGCCGCTCGCTATTCCTCCCTATATCGGGGCTTATACGTATCATGGGCTTTTAAATTATACAGGTGTCATTCAATCAGCATTGAGAAATAACTTCGGTGCCGCACTAAATCCCAAGTACTTTTCAATTATGAATGTTCCTGGTGCCATCTTCATTTATTCCATTTTTTTATTCCCATATGTTTATATCATCACAAAAAGTTTTTTGGAAAAGCAATCTGCTTCCCTTGTTGAAAACTCCCGCTTGCTTGGAAGAAATCCATATGAGATTTTCTTCCGCGTGATCCTCCCTATTTCAAGGGCTTCCATTATTGGCGGAGTAAGTTTAGTGATATTGGAAGTATTAAATGATTACGGTGTGGTTAAATATTTTGGCATTCAAACTTTCAGTACGGCCATTTTTCAGACATGGTTCGGGATGGGGGACATCGGCTCAGCAATTAAGCTTTCCGGAATACTCATGACTTTCGTGATTGTGGTTCTGCTTTTGGAGAGACTGTTAAGAAGCCGCAAAAAGTACAGCTATTCGACATCCAAGGTCCGTCCGCTTCAGCCTGCACCTTTAAAAGGGGCTAAAGCCTGGTCGGTCTTCGCCTATTTCAGCTTTATTTTCCTAGTTACTTTTCTTGTTCCATTCATTCAATTGAGTTACTGGGCCTTCATCACCTTTGACAAAGTAGTCAATGCCGGTTTCCTGACGTTAGTCTGGAATTCCACCTTCGTTGCGGTCATTGCCTCTTTCATCATTGTGCTGATCTCATTGGTGACCGCAAATTTTTATCGGTTATTCAGCGGAGCCTTCTCCAAAGCCACGTCCAAAATTGTAATTTTTGGCTATTCCATACCCGGCGCCGTGATTGCTATGGGGGTTCTTTCCCTCTTTCTTGCTCTTGATAGGCAGATCGCTGCTTTCTCTAAAATAGCTGGGTTTGAACCAACAATCGTTTTAAGCATAAGTATCTCAATGCTGATCTTTGCCTACGTCATTCGATTCCTGGCTTTAGGATTTAACTCGATTGAGTCAGGTTTTGATAAAATAGGGGTCAGCTTTACAGAAGCCTCCAGAACGCTTGGCATGTCGATAACACAAACCTTTTTTAAAGTGGATCTCAGGATGATTTCAGGAGCGGTTTTCGGAGCATTTATCCTTGTATTTATTGAGATATTAAAGGAATTGCCCTTGACGCTGATCTTACAGCCATTTAATTTCTATACACTGGCAACAAAGGCGTTTCAGTATGCTGGAAATGAACAAATCCATGAGGCGGCTTCAGCGTCCATATTAATCATCCTTATTAGCGGCGTGTCCATCTATTTCTTTCATAAAGTGCTGGAAAGGGAGTAAATCTGATGTTTGTCCAAATACAAAATTTACATTTCCAATATAGAAACTCAAATGAACAGACCATCCAGGATTTTGTGTTATCGATTGAAGAAGGGGAAATTGTTTCGATCCTTGGGAATAGCGGAAGCGGAAAAAGTACGATCCTAAGGCTAATTGCCGGTCTTGAAGTGCCTAGCAGCGGTTCCATTGAAATAAACAACAAGATTGTGTCCAATCCATTCCATTTTATACAGCCTGAAAAAAGAGGCGTCGGATTGGTTTTTCAAGATTACGCCCTTTTCCCGCATTTAAGTGTGGCCGATAATATAAAATTCGGATTAAAAAAACGCAGTAAAAAGGAAAAGAATGAACGTGTCAAGGAGCTCTTACATCTCGTTGGTCTTCATGACTTTGCCAATCGCTATCCATATGAATTAAGTGGCGGCCAGCAGCAGCGTGTAGCACTTGCCAGGGCACTCGCTCCCAACCCCTCCCTGCTTATGCTGGACGAACCATTCAGCAATCTTGATTCCGAACTCCAGCAAAAAATTCGGGATGAATTACGCTCCATTTTGAAGCAAACTGGCATTACATCCATTTTTGTAACTCATGATCGGGAGGATGCAAGATCACTCGCTGACCGAATCGTGATTATGAAGGACGGAAAAATTACTCAAATAGGAAAACCCTGCGACCTCCTGGCAGAGGATATGGAAACTATCCACCAGAAAGAATATATTAAATGAACTAGCGGCTGGAGCTTATCCTGCCGTTTTTTGGTTAAGGTAGATCTGGGGGAGTGGAGGTGCGTGCCGAATATGGCGGTTGGCGTACTGGTTTTGGCCGGTACTCACAATTATTTAGCCGGTCGCGGATGGAATTTGTCCGGTGCATTTTATTAAGCTGTTGGACACTTTTTTTGGCAGGTCAGCAATTAAATCTGACCGTTCCTCCACTTTATTTGGCCGCTCACAGATGGAATTCAGCCGCTAGTGACCAGGAATTTTTCCGTCCCAAATAAGTTGTTCTTCCATCCAAGTGGACGGATTTTTTAGCCAGTCTTGAAAAAGGAATTTTCCCAAGTAGAGTTTCATGTTAGTATGAATAAAGGGATTTTTTTACAAAGAAGGATGAATAGGAATGAATATTATTCGGACGAAGGATTTTGAGTTAGTCGCTAAGCTGAATCGATATGTTCACGATGTACATACAGCATTATATCCGGAGTATTTTAAGGCATATGATTACAGTGAAATCAGGAGTTTTTTTCAAGGAATTATCGAGACGGAAGGGAGTTCATTTTCCTGGTGCTTGAGGAGGTTGGGCAGCCTTTGGGCTATGCTTGGATTGAGATACGAAATTATCCGGAGAATGCTTTTAAAAAGGCGTATCGATCGGTATATGTTCATCAAATAAGTATTGCGGATCATATGAGAAATCAGGGGTACGGTTCCAGGCTGATGGAGGAAGTTGCAGAGGTTGCAAAGTCTAAAGGTATTACGAAGGTTGAGTTGGATTATTGGTTCGATAATGAAGCGGCAAAGAATTTTTACAGGAAAAACAATTTTGTTAAATATCGGGAGTTTGTTTATATGGACTTATAACGTAAAAAAAGGTGCGAATTGCACCTTTTTTTCATGCCTGATCTGCTGGATAAACGAGTCCGATTTGACGGCGTGCTTCATCCATGATTTCGAGAACGATTAAGGAGTTTTCGAATGTGTTGATGGTTGATTCGCGTTTTCCGGAACGGATGAGGGCTGCGAATTCTTTTGCTTCGTCGTACATGGAGTTTTCATTTTGCTCGACGTTGATGTTTTCTGATTCGCCGGTACGGTATTGAATGCGGACGTTTTCCATTGTGCTGAATTTCTCGATGACGATGCTGCCTGCTTCCCCTTGGATTTCGGACGGGATGTAGGAGTCGGTAATTTTGGAGAACATGACGATGGCGTCGTGTTCGTCGTATTGAAACAGGATGCTGCCTTCGCCGTCTACACCGGATTCGAGCAGGTGCGCGGTTGCCTGGATGGAGTTCGGCTTGCCGAATAGGGCAACCATTGGTGCGATGCAGTAGATGCCGATATCCATCATCGAGCCGTTCGAGAATTCGGGTTTGAACGCATTTAGGATTTTACCTTCTTTATAGGCATCGTAGCGGGATGAATATTGGCAGTAGCTTGCTACGTAGCGGCGGATCTTTCCGATTTTTTTCAGGTTGCTTTGGATGGATGCGAAGTTTGGAAGCAGGGTTGTTTTCATGGCTTCCATCAGTAAGACATCGTTTGCTTGTGCCGCTTCGATCATTTTTTTCATTTCAGCAGCGTTTGAGGCAATGGGCTTTTCACATAGGACATGCTTGCCGTGGTTCATGCAAAGAATAGCCTGTTCCGCATGCAGGGAATTCGGGCTTGCGATGTACACTGCATCGAATTCTTTACTGGCTGCAAATTTTTCAAGGCTTGTATATGTATGGCGGGCGCCGTGCTTTTCTGCAAACTGGGATGCGCGGTCCTCTGTCCGGGAGTAAACGGCAGTTAGCTCCAGTTCACCTGTTTGAGCTGCGGCATCAAGAAATTTTTCGGTAATCCAGTTTGTTCCGATCACTCCAAAACGTATCATGTATATCTCTCCTTTGACGATGGTAGTTCCGCATTTATTTTACCATACTCAAAAGAAAAACCCGCATGATGCAGGAGCACCGTACGGGTTCAAAATGTAAAGCCATGATTATGCGTTTTTAGAAGGAACGGAAGCTTCAGATTCTTTAGCGTCTTCTTGCTTCTCATTTTTCTTTTCTTCCTGCTGCTTTGCTTCTGTTTCTTTGCTTGCAGCTGCTGCTTCATCAGAGATGGCGGTTGCAGGCTTGTCAAGAAGGTTAGCAGGGTTCAATGCTTTTCCGTCTTTACGGATTTCAAAGTGTACGTGTACGCCGTTCTTTTCGTTTAATAGATTTTTCCCGGCCTTACCGATTACTGCATGCTGTGCGACTGTGTCGCCTTCTTCTACTGCAACAGATGCTAGAGATTGATAGACAGTTGTTACGCTATCCTCGTGCTGAATTTCAACAACGTATCCTAGGATCGGATCTTTTTCTGCTCTTAGTACGGTTCCGCTTAGAGAAGCTGTCACATCGAATTCCTTACCGTCCATCTTCGCAAGGTCGATTCCTTGGTTCGGACTGTACGTGTTATTATAGGATACGAGTGCCGCTTCCTGCTCTTCTTTAGAAGACTTGGAATCATAGAACTTTTTCACGACTTGAATCTCTTCTTTGTCAAGAGCCGGCGTTGTGATATTCTCCACTGGCTTGGCTACTTCAGCAGCATCCTGTCCCTTTTCAGTTTGGGGCTTGCCTGGCTGTTCGCCTACCGGGTTCATATCGCGTGTTGCCTGATACCATAACACACTTGTTAAAATCAAAGCTGCACTAACTAAGTAGATTGCCGGAAATACCCAGCGTTTTCTAAAAAATTGCTGAACCTTTGATTGTTGAGAAGTACGATTTTTTTCTTCCTCTCTCATCTTCATCACCTCAGCAACCATTCTGAACACAATTCTGAAAATATATACATTTGCCAAAAAAAATTTAAAAAACGCTTAGTATGCTCCAGTGATTTTGCCATTATGCAAAAAAGGATGAGGACGATGAAGAAACTATTATACTGGGTGCTGACGGTTGCCCCGATCGCTTATATGTGGCTGATTTGGGAGCTTTCGAGCATCCCGGGAGACCCGAATGCACCATTTACGTTTGAGGCGGTATTTAAAGACTCGCTCCATTTAATAGAGTTTGGAATCCTGTATTGGATGTTTGCATTTGCCCTCGCCGTTCACGGAAAATGGACAGCAGGGACAAGCCTTGCGATTGTCATCGTTTGCCTTTCATATGGGGCGATTGATGAGATCCACCAGATGTTCACGCCGTTTCGGACGTCAACCTGGTTTGATCTGTTTAAGGATGCAGTGGGAATCACCGTTTCCTATATCATTATGAGATACACTTATTTCAAGTCGAAGGATTCACGTATGTACCGCTTTTTTCAAAGGCTTGAAACGCTTGATCGGAGGAACTGACAATGAAGCTGAGATTAGCCAAAAGGGAAGATTTAGAACGAATTGTAGATATTTATAATACAACGATTGCATCCAGGATGGTGACGGCGGACCTTGCGCCGGTTACCTATGAAGCCCGGGGAAAATGGTTTGATGATCATAATGAGCAGTACCCGCTATGGGTCGCTGAGGATGCATCAGGCGTCATTACAAGCTGGATCAGCCTCCAGCCGTTCTACGGCAGAGAAGCCTATAAGCACACCGCTGAGGTCAGCATTTACATTGACCCGGCCTTCCGCGGAGGAGGTCTTGGGAAAAAACTGCTCCAGGCTGCAATCGATCAGTGCAAGGAATTGAATATCCAAACCCTGCTCGGATTTGTTTTTGGACACAACGAACCAAGCATCCGTTTGTTTGAACGATTTGGGTTTGAACGATGGGGCACTCTTCCGAAGGTGGCAAACCTTGAGGGTGTGGAGCGTGATTTAGTGATTTTGGGGAAACGAGTGGGATAAACGAGAGACGGCCGGTACCCGAGTACCGGCCGTCTTTTTGTTATCGTGATTGACTTGATCCATTTTTTATGACACCTTTTAGGAAAAAGTGGAGAGCTAGACTTACAACGATGATTTGGGGGATCGCTGGTGAGAACCAAGTGGCGGCTTGCTATCCTCTTACTGGTTTATGGTGGCCGGTCCTTTTATCATTTTGAAACAAAAAACACAGCCCCCAAAGGAGACTGTGCCCTATTGCTGTGCCGTCAATTTCGTTAAAAACGGGTCTGCAGCTGCGAGTGTCGTTCCATTATAGTAGTATCCGACGATGTCTTTGTACGATTTTCCGTCCTGAGCCATGAAGTTCGCTCCGTATTGGCTCATTCCGACTCCGTGGCCGTATCCCTTCGTTTGGATGACGACGTTGCCGCCTTTTAGTGTCCAGGTGAAGTCGGTGGATTTCAGCTGAAGTTTGTCACGGACATCACGGCCGGTTAAGGTTTTGCCGCCGATTTCCACTTTTGCGACGCGGTTGCTTGAGGTTCGCTCGATTACTTTTCCGACGGAGTTTGCGCTTTTGAGAGACACACCGAGTTTTCTCTGGAAGTCTGCGACAGAAAAGATTTGCTGACTGTAGTATTTAGGGGATGCTTCATCCCATGTACTTTTGACACTTCTTAAGTATGGTATGGCGTTTGGCCAATAGTCTTCCGAGTTTTCCGTATAGCCGTTGCTTGTTGAGAAGAAGGATGCGGTAATCGGCTTGTTCTCATAGGTAAGGATTTGTCCGGAGGTTCCTGATACGGCAGCCAGCACTTTCTCAGATCGCCAGCTATAGTCGCTACCCCATAATTTCTTCAATTCTTCTTTGTTCCGGTATACCTGATGGATTACTGTGTCTGTGACATTTGCTTTCTGGCCGGTTGGGGTTGAGATACCTTTTCCGGCAGTAAGCGATTTGACGATTACGGTTCTTGCCGCAAGTGCCTGGGCTTTCAATGCTTCCTCTTCAAAATCAGCCGGCATTTCTGAGGCGACGACTCCAAATACATAATCCTCAAGTGCCACGTTCTCTACCTTTTTGGCAGCGGTCCGGTAAACCGACACGGTCACACTTGATTTTGGTACCTGCGGCTTCTCCTGCTGTTCCTTCTGCTTCAGTTCTTCTCCCAGACTGCCGTTTGACTGGCTGACGAAGGGGGAAACAAGCAGCGCCGGGATCATGAGAACTAAAATAAAAAGTCCGGCTAGTACGACCAATAGCGGTTTCATAGATTTCATCCACTGAGCCTCCTGATTGAGTAATGCGTATACTCCATCCTATGGGCTTGGACAACCTTTTATGACTGCATTTGATATGAAAGGGTTAGTAGAACGTTTTTGAAATGGATAAGTTCATCGAAAAATAGCGAAAAATGTTTCACAAGGAACAGGAATGAATTCCCTTAAATGAAGGTATACTGGAAGTGATACCTGTTGGAGAGGGATTGGCGGGTGTTGGTTGGGGGTTTTGATTTAGGGTTTTGGTGGTTTTGATTGAGGGTTTCGCGGTTTTGAATTACGGTTTTGGTGGTTTTGATTGAGGTTTTAGCGGTTTTAATTGAGCTTTTAGCGGTTTAAATGAAGGTTCGGCGGTATTCAGAGGTTCTTCCAGGGCTCGATCCAGACCAATCTGGTATAATTGCTGACTTCTTCGGAATTATTGCTGACATTCTTCCGATAATTGCTGACATTTACGTTATAATTGCTGACTTTATATTACTAATTGCTGACTTTTTACCAATAATTGCTGACTGCCCACTAATGACCGTTGACCACAAACTACAAATTCCTAAAAAATCACACCACAAAAAACTTATGATGAAATTCCCGCGTTTATGATGAATTTTTGAGATTTATGATGAACTTTTTTGCACTTATGATGAATTTTCCGGATTTATGATGAATTTCCGTAATTTATGCTGAATTCATGGTTTGCCCACTGTGCTAAACTGCATAAAAAAGAACCCGCCCAGATGGCGAGTCCCGTTTGAGAATATAAAATTATGCATTTAAGTCCGAAACAGCTTGCTGTTCTGGTGTGATGGATTGGTCGTCGGTTGTGATGCGTTCGATGTCGGCTCCGATTCCGGCAAGTTTGCCGTGGAAGTTTACGTAGCCGCGGTCGATGTGCTTCAGTTCCATTACGCGTGTATACCCTTCGGATACGAGGCCAGCCAGGACAAGAGCGGCACCTGCACGCAAGTCTGTTGCTGCTACTTCTGCTCCTTGAAGCTCGCCAGGTCCGTTGATGATCACGGAACGGCCTTCGATTTTGATTTCTCCGTTCATGCGGCGGAATTCTTCCACGTGCATGAAGCGGTTTTCAAATACGGTTTCTGTAATCATGCTTGTGCCCTTTGCCTGAAGAAGCAATGCCATCATTTGAGATTGCATGTCTGTCGGGAATCCTGGGTGAGGCATGGTTTTGATGTCTACCGCTTTTAATTCTGCTGGTCCAATGACACGCAAACCATCTTCTTCTTCGATGATTTCTACGCCCATTTCTTCCATTTTCGCTACTAATGAAGCAAGGTGTTCAGGTACAGCGCCTTTTACAAGGACGTTTCCGCCTGTAATCGCTGCAGCCACCATGAAGGTTCCTGCCTCAATACGGTCAGGAATGATGTTGTGCTGAGCGCCTTTTAGTTCAGATACACCCTCAATACGGATCGTACCTGTTCCAGCTCCGCGAATTTTTCCACCCATAGCATTGATGTAGTTCGCCAAGTCAACGATCTCTGGCTCTTTTGCACAGTTTTCAAGGGTTGTTGTACCCTCTGCAAGTGCAGCGGCCATGATGATATTTTCAGTGGCACCTACACTCGGGAAGTCCAAATAAATTTTAGCTCCGCGCAGTCTGCCCTTTACTTCGGCGTCAATAAAGCCATTTCCAACTTTGATGATCGCGCCCATGGCTTCAAAGCCTTTAAGATGCTGATCAATTGGACGTGAACCGATTGCACATCCGCCCGGCAGTGCTACACGCGCGCGGCCAAGTCTTGCCAAGAGCGGTCCCATTACAAGAACGGATGCCCGCATTTTACGCACATATTCAAATGGTGCTTCGGTGCTAAGCTCTTTGGATGCATCTACAATTACCTGATTGTTTTCGAAATGGACATCTGCACCAAGGTGGCGCAGAACTTCATTAATCGTATATACATCGGAGAGCGTAGGTACATCACAAATAATGCTCTTATCTTCACTAGCTAATAAGGATGCAGCGATAACCGGTAAAACGGCATTTTTGGCACCTTCTACCTTTACTGTGCCGTTCAACTTCTGACCGCCGCGGACGATGATTTTTTCCAAGGTATTCCCCTCCGCGTCCCAAATTCTCTATATTAATATTCAGTCGTGATGATTGGTGTTCCTGCGACTACTGTAGTATTTTCGCCCAATCCGCCGTGTCTAACGGCCACTTGCATGTTCATGCTGCCTTGTTCAGCCGGGATCTTTTGCTCCCAGCGTGCTGTATATGCTGATACCGAAATGAAATCTTTTTCTTTAAGCTTTTCAAGCGGTACCGCGTTAAATTCGTTGAGCAAAGCATCAGTTAGATGCAAAACACCTACCATCTTATCATCTACACTGCCTTCAATACAAGAGAAAATTGTGGGATATTCATGAAAAATGTCGAATGATTGCTTTTTAAAATGTGTATGAATGTTAGCCCAATTCCGGGATTCACCACGGCCATGGACTTGATACAGGATATACGAGTTCGATTGGCTATTTGTGTCGGTTGATATAATTTGCAATGATTCCGTGGCACCCAGGTTTTTGTTCACTTTCGTGCCTGCTGCCTTCCAGCCACTGCTGGTCCGTTCGATCGACCACTTAAAAAGACGATGCTGCTGTGTAAAACGTTTCACATTTTCCGAAAATTTTTCACTTGGCATCGAAATTTTTTTCTTGGAGTAGATCGTCCATTCCTTTACTTCTATACCCTGATCTTGAAACGCGACGGCCAATTGTGCTATTTCCGGCTTTTTAATGGCTGCCTCCACAATTTTTCCGCATGCAGCGGTGACGACAATAAACATAAGAGCGATCAACATCATCTGTTTTATTTTATCCATTCCGTCCACTTCCTCTCCTTATTAACAGTCTTGCCGGAGAGGGGCTGGACATACGTGGAAAAAGTCGTCATTGTTCTACAGAATCAAGCATTTCTGCAAGGTCTATGGTCCTGTTTTACATGGGGTTAGAAATCAGTTTTGAACTAATTCCCTGGCCAGTCCCATGCCCGTTGGATGGATTGAACCCGCTGGGATTACTCCTCCGCAACCCCTTCTCCACCTATATTCCCAGTGGAATTAAGGCGTAAACGTAAAATAGGGAAGGAAGTTCCTTTGACCAAAATAAATAATCAAGGAAAAAACTGCTGACCAGGTAAGCAATGGCAATTGTCAGCAATATAAGAAGGACCTGGGCCTGGACCACACGTCCGCTTCGAATAAATTTGTCGAAATTCAGCGACTGAAGCGCCCACCAGGTGACGGCGATGAAAAATAGATGCGACACTAAACCGGTTAAAGCCTGCTGTGAAAATTCAATCATCTTAATCCTCCAAATATGTATTCATTTTCCCCGCAAAAATAGGAGAGGTTTTCACCTCTCCTATTATATCGCCCTGCCATAAGAAAATGTTACCTATTTAAAGAATGTCCGGGAAAATTCCAAAGAGAATGGTACCTGCTGTACAGATGAGCAGGGCCGCCGCGGCTGCCGGGTGGAAGCGGAGTCTTGGTTCCGCTTCGCCCTGCTTGAAAAACATATGGGCAAAAACACGGAAGTAGTACACATATGAAATGACGGTCGCTGCCAGCATGATCGAGGCAAGGATGAGCATTGGCACCTGATTTGTAAAGGCGGTGAGCAAAATGGTGAGCTTCGCCATAAATCCGGCCGTACCCGGTATTCCCGCTAACGAAAGAAGAAGGATGCCCATCAATACGGCTATGACGGGTGAACGTTTATACAGCCCGGAAAAGGAATCCAGATGGGCAGAGCCTGTCTGCTGTTCAATGACCAGCAAAATGGCGAACGCTCCTGCGTTCATGAACAGGTAGGCGAGCAGGTAAAACCAGATGGCATCGAACATGAGCGGAGACTGCGGAGATGCGAAGGCAACGAGCATGTATCCCGCATGGCCGATGGAGGAATAGGCGAGCATCCGCTTCACATTTCTCTGCTTCAGCGCCGTCACATTTCCGATGATCATGGTTAAGGCGGCGAGAACAGCAATGTACGGCTGCATATTCATCAGCATGGACTCACCCTGTAAAATCGAAGTATTCAGGAAAACTGTATAGAATAGCCGGATGATAAGGATAAAGCCAGCCGTCTTTGAAACGACGCTTAAAAAGGCCGCCACAGAAGTAGGCGCTCCTTCATACACGTCCGGCACCCACATGTGGTAAGGAGCGGCGGCAATTTTAAAGGACAAGCCGGTGAAAATGATCAGAAAGGACAGGCCGAGAACGAATAGATGATCCGCAGTTTCAAGACTTTGCAGCTGCCCGCTCATGTCGCTCAAGGAAACCGTCCCCGTAATTCCGTACAGATAGCTCATCCCAAACAGAGTAATGGCGGTGGCGACTCCGCCGTTGATCACGTATTTCATGGCCGCTTCATTTGATTTCTGATCCTTTTTCTTTAAACCGGCCATGATATAGGAAGAGATCGACAGCAGTTCAAGCCCGACAAACAGAGTCATCAAATCCCGGCTTGAGCTCATAAACATCGCCCCGAGAAGTCCGGTGAGCCAAAGTGTATAAAATTCACTGCGTTCTGTTATTTCCGACTTTTTTTCCTGGAACGTCAGCAAGTAAATGAGTGCTGCGCCGCCGAGAAGGAGGATTTTAAACAGCTTGGCGAATCCATCGAGGACGAAGCTGTCTCCAAGAATCCCTTCTGTTTCCGATGGGGTCAGGAAAAAAAGCACCCCTGCAGCACCTGCGATGGCTGCCAATCCGAGCCACCCAAGCCATTCCCTGCCCGTTTTCTTAGGCAGGAGCAAATCGAGGACGGAAATGAGGACGGCCCCGCCAAGCACCATGAATTCAGGCATCATCAGCATCCAGTTATAGGACATCAATGTTTCGGCATCCATCGTTTACCCTCCTATTCCTTTCATAATGGTTTCAATCGCAGGCTGCAGCGGCACAGCGAGACCGTTCGGGAAAACTCCAACTGATATGATCAGGAAAAGAAGAACCCAGGCGGGACCCGCTTCGTGCCATTTCAAATCCGGCAGGCTCCCTTCCGCCCCTTTTTCCTTGCCGAACGTAATCGACAGGACCGCTCTTAGTACATAGGCAGCCGTTAGGATCAGCCCGACGGCGGCAACCGCACCGAGCTCAGGTTGAACGAGGAAGATGCCCATAAAGGCCATAAACTCGCTGATAAAACCGGACATGCCGGGCAGGCCGAGAGAGGCCATTCCCGCTGCAAGCAGGACGCTGGAGAGCTTTGGCAGCTTCCGGGCGAGTCCGCCAAGCTCGCGGATGTCGGTCGTCTGAAAGCGAACGGCCATCACTCCGACGAGCAGGAACAGCAGCGCCGAGATGAACCCATGGGAAACGGTTTGAAAAATGGCTCCCTGAATGCCCGCTTCGTTCATGGCCCCAAGCCCGATCAGCACGATTCCCATATGGGAGACGCTTGAATAAGCGAGGATTCGTTTAAAGTCCGTTTGTATGAGTGCGAGAAAAGCGCCGTACAGGAGATTGACCGTTCCTAAAATCATGATCGCCGTCCCAAGGGTTTGAAAGGCTTCCGGGAACAATCCGATCCCGATCCGGATTGTTCCGTATGCACCGATCTTCAATAAAACCCCTGAGTGCAGCATAACAACCGGCGGCGGCGCCTGAACGTGAACGTGAAGCATCCACGTATGCAGCGGCACAATCGGCAGCTTCACACCGAAGGAAACGAGTAAGGCAAGGAGCAAGCCAAGCTGGACAGCGGCGGGAAAATCGCCGGCGAGATCCATCAGTTTTTCGATATTGACAGTTCCAGTCAGTCCAAACAAGTAAACGATGACGATTAAAAGGATCGCTGAGCCAATTCCGTTATAAAGCAGATAATACCAGGCCGCTTTTTCCCGTCCGGCAAAGCCCCACTTTCCGATGAGGAAGAACATCGGAACTAGGGTCAGCTCGAGGAAAATGAAAAAAAGAATCAGGTTTTCTGCCGCAAACACGCCAAGCATCCCGGTTTCAAGAATGAGCAAGAGAGAAAAATAGCCCTTCCATCCGGATTGAATAAACGAGGAAGCCGAAGCGGAAAGAGTGGCAAGAACGGCAGCGAGCGTCATCATAATGAGAGAGAATCCGTCCATTCCGAGCTCGTAGTTTACGGTGAAAAAATACTCCCCTCCGAGATTTACATTTCCCATTTTGAACCACGGGACAGAAACACTGAATCTTTCAATGTCGGCACCCAGTGCGTTTTGGATGAGGATGATGCCCGAAAGAATGAGTGCCGGCATGGTTGCGACAAGGCCTGCCGTCTTTAGTGCCCGTTCCTTCTCTTTCGGGATAAACAAAAGGACGGCAGCGCCGGCAAGCGGGGAAAACACGAGCAATGTCAGGATGAGGCTGTTCATTTTTGCATTCCCCCTGTCAGCAAGAATACGGCTGCGAGCAGTGCGAGCCCTAAAAAGGCAGCCGCTGCATAGCTTTGTGTCTGCCCGCTCTGCAGCCTGGACCCTGCCGTTCCAAGTCCCTGCACAAAGGATGCGGCCGCTTTCACAAGCGTTTCAACGACGAACCGCTCAACGAGCTGGCATAGTCCGGAAATAGCGCGGACCGCTGCAAGAACGGTAATTTGATATAGCTCATCAACGAAATATTTTTTCAAAAGCACTTGATGGATCATCGGCATTTTTCCTGCAATGGCCTTTCGCTTGATCCACCCTTTTTCATAAATGGCATAGGCAAGAAAAATACCGGCAAGCGAAACAGCGACTGCCATCAGCATGATCCACACAGGAGCCGCCTCATGCGCTTCGCCGGGCTGCAGCCATTCCCCCAATACCGGAAACCACGGAGTGTTGAGATATCCCGCTGTTACGGCGAGAACTCCAAGAACCGCCATAGGAATGATCAACAGCGGACCGGCTTCAGCACTGTTTTTAATCACAGCTCCGGTTTGCGCTTCAGGGGTAATCGCCGCAGCCGTTTCTTCCGCTCCTTTGCCGAAAATGAGGAAGAAGAGGCGGAACATATAGAAGGCCGTGAAAAATGCGGCAATCACAGCGAGCCAAAACAGGAGAGGATTGCCATGAAGCCAAACCGAGGCAAGAATTTCATCTTTACTGAAAAATCCTGAGAAGAAAGGAAATCCGCTTATGGATAATGCGCCGATTAAAAACAGCGGCCCGGTCCAGGGAAGCTTTTTCCAAAGTCCGCCCATTTTCCGGATATCCTGAGTATGAACAGCATGAATGACGCTTCCCGCTGCCAGGAAAAGAAGGGCTTTGAAGAAGGCGTGTGTGAATAGGTGAAAGATGCCGGCGGTATAGCCTGCAGAGCCGAGGGCGAGCATCATGTAGCCAAGCTGGCTCACGGTCGAGTAGGCAAGCACCCTTTTAATATCGTTCTGAACAAGCCCGATGCTTGCGGCAAAAATCGCGGTAAAGCCGCCGATTACAGCGACAACGGTTAAGGCGGCGGGACTTGCTTCAAAAAGCGGGAACATGAGTGCTGTGAGATAAACACCGGCTGCGACCATTGTGGCTGCATGGATGAGTGCGGAGACCGGTGTCGGGCCCTCCATCGCATCCGGAAGCCACGTATGAAGCGGAAATTGTCCGGATTTTCCCATTGCACCAACGAAGATCAAGATGGCAATCAATGTGAGCAGATCGTCCGGAATGGAGCCTGCTCCAACGAATTGGAAAATCACATCATACTCGAAGCTTCCTGTCTGTGAAAAAAGGAGAAGCATCCCGATCAGCAGTCCGACGTCCCCGATCCTCGTCATCATGAACGCTTTTTTTGCCGCTTTTTTGGCAGATTCCTTCGAAAAATAAAAGCCGATCAGCAGGAACGAACCAAGTCCGACCAGCTCCCAGAACACATAGAGCTGCAGAAGATTGGTCGTCATAACGAGGCCAAGCATCGCAAAGGTAAACAATCCAAGATAAGCGAAAAATACGTGCAGCCGCTCATCATCTGCCATGTAAACCCTGGAGTACATATGTACAAGCAGACTGACAAGCGTCACCGTGATCAGCATAAGGGCGTTGAGCTGAGTCACTTCAAAACCTGCCGTGATGGGCAGATCGCCGATGGTCAGCCATGTGCCCTCAGCCTTAAAGGTTCCATGCTGCAGCCGGTCTGCAAGGACAAAAATGGAGAATAGAAATGAAACGAGCATGAATCCTGTTCCAAGCCAGGCACTTTTAGCCTTCAGACGGCTGCCGGCAGCGAGCAGGATCAGGAAGGAAATCAGCGGAAAAAGCGGTATCAGCCAGGCGAATTGCATCATATTCCCTATCCCCTTTTTGAGGTTCTGTTTTTCTAATGCTTCATCGAATCATAATCATCCACCGCGACGGACTTCCGGTTGCGGTAAAGGGCAAAAAGGATGGCCAGTCCAACCGCAGCTTCTGCCGCCGCAATCGTAATGGAGAATAGCGCAAAGACCTGGCCGGTTATGGAAGGAGCCGCTCCAAGCTTGCTGAAGGCGACCAGATTCAGGTTTACTGCATTCAGCATGAGCTCCATGCAGATCAGCACAATCACGGTATTTCGTTTCGTCAGGGCGCCGTACAGTCCGATACAAAACAGGATCAGCGCAAGAACAAGGTATCCGGATAGCGGGATCGAACTCATGACTGCTCCTCCTTTTCCTCATCCTTTTTCGCTAAAATAATGGCACCAATCAGGGCAGCGAGGAGCAGCACCGATGTTAATTCAAACGGGATGATGTGCTTGGAAAACAACGCAACCCCAATCTGCTCGGTATTGTTTTCATGAAGAGCAGCGGGATCGCCGTTCAAATCGAGACGGTAAATGCCGATATACATGACGACAGCAAAAACGGCGGTCGAAGCGAACACAAGCCCTTTTTTCAAGCGGCCGGCGGATGGTTCTTCTTCATCTGTTTTACGGGTCAGCATTATCCCAAACAGCATGATGATGGTGATGGCACCTGAATAAATGAGGATTTGCACAACAGCAATGAATTCAGCCGTGAGCAGAATGTAAAGTCCCGCGATGCTCACAAAGGTGAGCACGAGGGAAATCAGCATATGAACGACCTTCGTTACATTCAGCATGAGAATTCCACCTGAGATGGCCGTCAGTGAAAGGATGGCAAATGCGGAAAACTCGCCTGAGATCATTCGACCTTATTCTCCTTTCGGACATGGGTGTCGTTTTCATCCAGCCATTCCATGTCTTTAAAAAGATTGTCACGGCTGTACTCCGCGAGCTCAAAGTGATTCGTCATGACAATGGCCTCTGTCGGGCACACCTCTGTACACAAATCACAGAGAATGCAAATTTCAAAATTGATGTCATACGTCTCAATGATTTTTCCTTTTTTCGTTGGGTCAGGATGCTTCTTGCCGGTTAGCGAGATGCAGTCGGTCGGGCAAATATTCACACACTGATTGCAGACAATGCATTTTTCTGGATAAAATTTCTGAATGCCCCGGAACCGATCCGGCAGCATCAATGCTTCATTCGGATAATCATACGTTACTTTTTTCTTCGTCAGGTTTTTCAGCGTATAGGAAAGACCTTTTCCTAAGCCCCGCATGGTGTCACTCCCCTTCGATTCTCCCGTTTTAACGGGCAGCTGCTAGTAAACGTTTCATTTTTATTGGAAAGCTGTTAAATTCGGTTGTTGATTTCCGTTGCGGGTGATCGCTTTCCGCGGGGCGGGCGGTGAGCCTCCTCCTGGCTTCGCCACTGCGGGTCTCACCTGTCCCGCTGCTCCCGCAGGAGTCTCACACCCTCCACTCCAATCAACAGGTGTTTAAAAATCACCATCATGTTTTAACTTAACCTATCGGAAAAATAATTCTTTCACGAGCGCCGTGATAAATATATTGGCCAGTGCTACCGGGAGCAGCACCTTCCAGCCAAATTCCATCAGCTGATCGGCACGAAGTCTCGGAAAGGTGACCCGGAACCAGATCAGGATAAAGACGATGACGCTGAATTTTAGCGCAAACCAGACCGCACCCGGGATGAAGCCGAGGAACGGCACCTCATGCCAGCCGCCTAAAAACAGGACGGTTGTGAGGGATGCCATCGCGAAAAAGTACACATATTCAGAGAGCATGAAAAACGCCCATCTGAAGCCGGAGTATTCGACATGGTATCCGGCAACCAGCTCCGATTCCGCTTCAGGCAGATCAAATGGCGTCCGGTTCAGCTCCGCTACCGAAGCGATCAGGAAGACAAGAAAGCCAATTGGCTGGACAAAAATAAACCAGACATTTTCCTGGGCAGCAACGATTTCATTTAAATTCAGGCTGCCGGATAACAGAACGACGCCGATGACACTCATCACGAGCGGAATTTCATAGGAAATCATCTGGGCGGCTGCCCTCATTCCGCCGAGGAGGGAATATTTATTGTTCGAAGCCCAGCCACCAGCAACGACGCCGACCGTCGTTAAACCCGAAATGGCAATGTAATAGAGCAGGCCGACACCGATGTCCGCAAATTGAAAGGCATCCGTGAACGGAATGACGGCCAGAACAAGAAAAGCAGGTGCAAAGGCAATTACAGGAGCAAGAATGAAGAGCGGCCGGTCCGCAAGCTTTGGAATGGTGTCCTCCTTCAGCAGCAGCTTCAGCACATCAGAAACTGTTTGAAGCAGCCCCCATCTTCCCCCTACCTGATTTGGGCCGATCCGTCCCTGCATGAACCCCATTACCTTCCGTTCAGCAAGAATGCCGTACGTAACGAATCCAAGTACGACAAATAGAAACAGCGTGGCGAGTGAAAAAAAGGCGAGGAAATTCAGCCAGCTTGGCTGGGCGGAAATCAGATCCTGCATCATCAGCCATCTACCTCCCCGAGAACGATGTCAATCGCCCCTAGTATGGTTATGAGGTTTGCCATGTTTTCGCCCTCCAGAAGCTTTGGAAGGATTTGCAGATTATAAAAGGAAGGCCTTCTGAATTTTAAGCGGTACGGTTCTTTTTTTCCTTCAGAGGCGATATAGCAGCCGATTTCTCCTCTCGGCGACTCAATCCGGACGTACGTCTCACCTTTAGGCGGCTTAATGATCTTCGGCACCTTCGCCATAATCGGACCTTCCGCCGGAAACTGCGCAACGGCCTGTTCGATGATTTTCAAGGATTCTTCGATTTCGGCCATCCGGCATTCGTACCGGGCAAACGCATCTCCCCTCGTCCTGACAGGAATGTCAAAATCAAACCGGTCGTATATCGAATATGGCTCATGCTTCCGCAAATCCCATTCCACTCCCGTACAGCGCAGGTTTGCCCCGCTCAGGGAGTACTCAATCGCTTCTTCTTTCGTATAAATCCCCACATCTTTTACACGGTTGAGAAAAATTTCGTTGCCCGTCACGAGATCGTGGTAGCCCTTCAGCTGCTCCCGCATGTATGGAACAAATTCTTCAATCTTCTCAAGCCATCCATCCGGCGCGTCCCACTTCACCCCTCCAACCCTCATATAGTTAAAGGTCAGCCGGGCGCCGGAAAGCTCGGTTAATAGATTAATAATCATTTCCCGCTCACGGAAGGCGTACAGAAATGGACTGACCGCCCCGATATCGAGCAGATACGTTCCCCACCAGACGAGGTGGCTTGCAACACGGCCAAGCTCCATGGCAAGGATCCGCAAATATTCAGCCCGGTCCGGCGGTGTGATCCCCGCCATCGTCTCCACTGCATGACAGATGACATAATTGTTCGTCATCGCCGACAAGTAATCCATCCGGTCCGTGTAAGGAATGATCTGGGTGTACTGCAGATTCTCAGCAAGCTTTTCCGTCCCCCTGTGCAGGTAGCCGATGACCGGGGTGGCTTCTTTTATGATTTCGCCGTCAATTTTAATGACTAGCCGAAAAACACCGTGGGTACTCGGATGCTGCGGGCCGACATTCAATAGCATTTCTTCCGTGCGGATCATCGGCTACACCTCCACATCATGCGGTTCATAATCTTTCCTCAACGGATGGCCCACCCATTCATCCGGCAGCATGATCCGCTTTAAATTCGGGTGGTTCGTGAACTGGATGCCCAGGAGATCAAACGTCTCCCGCTCCGGCCAATCCGCCCCCCGCCACAAATTGGCGACCGACTCCACCACCGGCTGATCCCGATCCATTTTCGTTTTCAAAACGAGTGCATGATGATGGGTATATGAGAACAAATACAGGAAAATTTCCATATGCGTCTGAAAATCCGTTCCGTGCATCTCTGAAAGAAAATCAAACGACGTATCCTCATGGTGCCTCAGCAGAGTAGCCGCCTCTAAATAGCGCTCCCGCTTCACCACAATCGTCGGCACCTCTTTTGAAAGACGGTTAATGAAGGCGTCCTCCAGACAATCTGCTCCAAAGGCTGCCGTCAATAGAGCTACTGTACGGTCAAGCCTCGGCTGGTGAATGGATGGCGTTTCTTCCTTTACCTCCTCGATCTCCTTCACGGCAAGCTTCGCCTTAGCAGCCGCGGCGGCCTTCGCTTTCGCAGCAGCAACCGCCTTTGCCTTCTCCTTTGCCGCCTCCTCATCTGAAAGCGGCTCGGTTCTTGACGTCTTAGCTGCTGCCGCAGCCTTTGCCTTTGCTGCTGCGGCCGCTTTTTTCTTCGCGATGGCCATGGCATCTTCCTCTGGCGTTTCCTCACCGTTGGTCCGCTGCTGCTTTGCGAGTGCGGCGGCTTTTGCTTTGGCTGCGGCGGCCGCTTTTTTCTTTGCAAGGGCTACGGCGTCTTCCTCTGGCGTTTCCTCACCGTTGGTCCGCTGCTGTTTTGCGAGGGCTGCGGCTTTAGCTTTGGCTGCGGCGGCTGCTTTTTTCTTCGCGAGGGCTACGGCGTCTTCCTCCGGCGTTTCCTCACCGTTGGTCCGCTGCTGTTTTGCGAGGGCTGCGGCCTTTGCTTTGGCTGCGGCGGCTGCTTTTTTCTTCGCGAGGGCTACGGCGTCTTCCTCTGGTGTTTCCTCACCGTTGGTCCGCTGCTGTTTTGCGAGGGCTGCGGCTTTTGCTTTGGCTGCTGCGGCTGCTTTTTTCTTCGCGAGGGCTACGGCGTCTTCCTCTGGTGTTTCCTCACCGTTGGTCCGCTGCTGCTTTACGAGGGCGGCGGCTTTTGCTTTGGCTGCTGCGGCCGCTTTCTTTTTCGCTAAAGCGAGGGCGTCTTCTTCCAATTCGGTCTTGTCCTTTTCGATGGAAACGGCGGCTTCTTCATTCAGCTTCCGTTCCTCCATTTTTTTCTTGGCAGCGAGCTTTGCTTTTTCGGCTGCTTCTTTTTTTAAGCGTTCTAAGTCTTGCCTATCTGTCATGTATTAGAGCACCCGCTTTCCGGTTTTCGCCTCGTAACGGATTTTTTCTTTCAGCTTGTTGATCCCATAAATAAGGGCTGCAGGGTTTGGCGGACAGCCAGGGATGTAGACGTCCACTGGTACAATTTGATCGACGCCTTTAACGACGGCATAGGATTTGATGTAAGGTCCGCCCGCTGTCGCACAGGAGCCCATGGCGATGACCCATTTTGGCTCTGGCATCTGATCGTAAAGCCGTTTTAAGATCGGGGCCATTTTCTTCGTGACCGTTCCCGAGACAATCATGACATCTGACTGCCTTGGCGAGGTGCGGAAGAAGGAACCGAATCGATCTAAATCATAATGGGATGCACCGACCCCCATCATTTCAATGGCACAGCAGGCCAGACCGAATGTGAGCGGCCAGAGCGAGTTGCTTCGTGCCCATGCTTTGAGCTCTTCCAAGGTGCTTAAGAAGACACTTTGTCTGATTTGCTCCAGCTCTCCTGGAGGAAGGTTTTCGAGCTTTAAGTCCATTTGAGCACCCCCTTTTTCCATGCATAAAGCAAGCCGATCAGCAGCATCACGACAAAGATCAGCATTTCAATCAGCGCGAAAATCCCCAATTTTTCATAGGCTACTGCCCATGGATACATAAAGACGGTCTCAACATCGAAAATAACGAACAGCAGGGCAAATATGTAATAGCGGACATTAAATTGAATTCTGGAGTCATGAAAGGGTTCAATCCCGCTTTCATAGGTGGTCATCTTAGCTTGTGTGGGAGCGTGAGGACGAAGAACCCGTCCGATTGTCAGGGCAATGGCAGGAAGAAGCAAACCGAGTAAAAGAAAACCAACGACAATTAAATAATTATTCCAATATGGATAAAGTGATTCCATGATCCCCCTCCAATGTTGAAACTTTCTAAATATTCTATTTTTGTAACCGCTATCATTATAGCAAACATTTCCTGGAAGTGTCGATATAAACTGGAGAGCTAATGGAAGCAACCCTTTGAGCAAGGCTGATTATCGGGATTTCGTTGATTTATTGGGATTTTCGACGATTTATTTGAATTTTCGTCGATATACTGAGATTTTCGTTGATTTACTTGAAATTTCGTCGATATATTGAGATTTTCGTTGATAAGCAACTCCATTAGATGAAACGCATAAGATGGAGGGGTCTGCCTCTTTGACGAATAATGTCGAAAAGTCGATATCCCACCTATTTCGGTCGATAAATTTAAATAATAGCCGATATATTTTGATTTCGGTCGATAAATTAGAATAATAGCCGATATATCTAATTTTCGGCCGATATCCGGGCTGATATCTGTTTAGCTGCCCCATGTCACCGCTCATATCCCGGTTTCAAACCCTTGGACAAACATCCCCCCTGCCGAAATCCAGCTGGACAAACCGATTTGTTCTATAAATATGCTCACAATGCCAAAAACAGCACAAAAAACCGCCTGCTATGCAGACGGCTCTGTTATGGCTTTGGAATGCAGCCTTTTATATGGTTTTCTCAACCCGTACACTCTTTTTTTGGTTAACAGCTGATAGATGGCAAGCTTTGTTTCAAACTCAATCTGTTCACTGTTCAGAATCATAAAATAAGCTTCCTTCAGTTCAATCCATAGATTCTGCTGGTTTGGTATGGACCAGACTCTTTTTACAGACCTGATAAATACGGCTGCCTGTTCCTCATGGGGATGATCTTTTATGTGATTCACATGGAATGTAATGGTTCTGGACCAGAAAAAGCGAACAACGATCCGCAGTAAAAATAGTCCCGCTATTAGGGGTATGATCCAAAACGCCATCCCGTTCTCTCCTTGCAAATCGAATATGTTTCTTTCATTCTACCTAAAAATGACCTCATTTACTATATTTTTCTTCCATTAGGTAACGGTTTCTATTCCCTATTTTTTTACAAATTTCGTGATATACTGTCCCTAGTGAAAAGGAGATGATCGTATGCATGAATCATTTCATATCGAGGAGGAATATGGCCAGAATCTCCCTGAATTTGAGAGTGAATTCGAAGCCATCGCCTACTACTTTGATTACCGTACTGAACAGCTTTCAATTTTACACGAAGCTGCTGAATATATGAGACTGCGCGAATTAGATTATTCTCCTGAGAGTTTGATTGACCTGGAGAAATTGTATTTTATGTGTTTCCGTACAAATGGATGGAAGGATCTTCAGCTCACCATTCACGAATTTGAAACGATGATGTCCATTTATTTCGGAGAAGTGGTAACGAGGAATATTTCAGGTACGGATTGGGCCGTTCAGCCGTATCCATTTAATGAATCGAAATATGTGCTGGGCTTAAATCGAGGAAAACACACCGATTTTTTCACCAACTATTTTGAAGACCACTATCTATCTGTGAAAAGTGAAGACGAGAACTATCTTTTGGGACGGTTTAAGAGAATTGAGAAGAGAATGAAGCGGTAAGTCGCTGAAAAAGGAGCAGGGGTGCCTGCTCCTTTTAATTACAGTCCAGTTTACGAATCAACGATTCATAAAACAGCTGTGGTTCATCTGGACGCACATGCGCTTTTGTTACTTTTTTGGTAAAACCATAGAGCAATTTTGCCTCCACTGGATGAGTAAACTCTATCACGATAGCTGGTTCCTCTTCCGCGAATTCTTTAGGCATTCCGTCAAAAACTAGAGACTCATCAGGAATGCTAGGCTTTTGGTAATAAGAAACGGATAGAATATCCTTAAAGTCGACTGTAAGCCGCTTCATAACTCCGACCTGTAAGTGCAGCTCCTGATCGGTCATTACAAATGGATTCAGGCGGAAGGCCTGTATCTCCGCTATAAACAGGAAAATCATATAAATATTGAGAACGAGGAGAATCCAGGATAAAACCGGGTTCCATGAATGCAGCAAAACGTGAAAGCCTATCGATTCAATGAGGAGCGCATGAATCAGCATAATATTGAAGGCAACCACACTTGTTTTTTTGTGGAAGGTAAAAATATTTGGAGCTTGCGAAGGCTTCTTCCAAGAAAAAAAACTATAATAAATCAGTGCTGCTTCACTTGATAGGATGGGGAGCAGGCGTGAAGTCTTGATCTGCCTTGAAACAGCCTGTTCAAATCTATCAAAAAATGAAACGCTATTCTGTGTTTTGAAATCCTTTAGAATGGCAGCCGCCTTTAAAACGAGCTGGATAAGGAGAAAAACCTCAGCGCCGAGTAAAACAGCCATGCCGGCTGTTACCACATACTTCAGGTAATGGAATTGCACCATGTACTCCATGGGGATGATCAGCCAGGAAACAGCGAGTCCCGCCATGATAACCGGAACGATCCAGTGCAGTGAATACCGCTTTCGAATGATGAGCAAATAGGCAGCGAGCGGAAGAATAAGAATGCAATCAAACAAGGATCCTATTGCAGCTTCCGGTGTCATCGCCACAAAATCAGGGATTCTGTATATAAGGGCATTGCTTCCAAGTATGATGGCAGACAAAAAGATCATCCATCCCCAACGCGGTTTATTCAGTGCAGTCAAGTTCATACTCCCCCTTTTCTTCTATCCTTTTTTATATAGTATAAATCTTCCAGTTTACCTTTTAAGCTGAGATTTTTGTCTATATTTTGAAAGAAGGAATCCCCTGCCGGTTCAAAACAATGAATTTTTTCCGTTTAAGACAAAAAATGTTTCATAACCTCCCAAAAAGGGAATAGACTAAATGTGGTCTTTCAATTTTTTCTCTGAGGGAGCTCTAAAGGAGAAGTGATTGTATTTTAATTCTAATTAATAACAGACACTCCATCATTCTCTATAAGATAAAAAAAGTGGTGAATGAAACAAAGAAACGAGGACGAACAATCCCGCTAACCATTCCAAAAATAAGCCAGCTTATCGGGTTTTCTGAGGAGAACATCCTCGAGGCAATGGAGCTGGGAGAGGATCCCGTTACCATCTAATGACTCCGGCTTCCTTTTGACAGCAAAAGGTAAGATCGTGAGAGGCTAATTTGATTGCTCCCAATACGAGGGCACCTAAGATAAAAACACATATGTCATATAGATGATGAAGATTCCTTCCTTAGGGAGGGAATTTTTTATGCAAAAACCCCCCGGTTTGGAACCGGGGGGCTGTCTTTATATACGATTGTTTTTTATGTCAATTCGGTTAATCGCTCGGCTTAGTGCCAGTTGGGCACGATGAGAATCCATATCCGCTGTCTTCTGATTCAGACGGCGTTCTGCGCGCTCTTTTGATGCTTGAGCACGATCAAGATCGATATTCTCAGCAGCTTCTGCAGCCTGAGCTAAAATCGTTACGTTATCCGGGCGGACTTCAATGAATCCCCCGCTAACAGCCACGAGTTCCGTGCTGCTTCCTTTTTTCAGGCGAACCGCTCCTATTTTAAGGGGAGCAACCATCGGAACGTGTCCAGGCAGGATTCCAAGCTCACCGCTTTGAGCTTTTACACTGACCATTTCCACTTCCGCATCGTAAACTGGGCCATCAGGAGTAACGACATTGACTTGTACTGTCTTCATACTCATACCCTCCTAAGGACCAGATTAGACTTCAACACCCATGCCTTTAGCGCTTTCCACAACTTCTTCAATGCGTCCAACAAGGCGGAAAGCATCTTCTGGAAGGTGGTCGTACTTGCCGTCAAGGATTTCTTTGAAGCCTTTAACGGTTTCTTTAACCGGCACATAAGAACCTTTTTGTCCTGTAAACTGTTCAGCTACGTGGAAGTTCTGAGAAAGGAAGAACTGGATACGGCGCGCACGCTGTACAACCAATTTATCTTCTTCAGAAAGCTCATCCATACCAAGAATCGCGATGATATCCTGCAGCTCTTTATATTTTTGAAGTGTCTGCTGAACTTGACGTGCCACGTTGTAGTGCTCTTCTCCCACAATCTCAGGAGAAAGCGCGCGTGAAGTGGAAGCAAGCGGATCTACCGCAGGGTAGATACCCATCTCAGACAATTTACGCTCAAGGTTTGTTGTTGCATCCAAGTGAGCGAACGTTGTAGCAGGAGCCGGATCCGTATAGTCATCGGCTGGTACATAGATCGCTTGAATGGATGTTACAGAACCTACGTTAGTAGATGTGATACGCTCTTGAAGCTGACCCATCTCTGTTGCAAGTGTCGGCTGGTAACCAACGGCAGAAGGCATACGTCCAAGAAGGGCGGAAACCTCAGAACCTGCTTGCGTGAAGCGGAAGATGTTATCCATGAAGAAAAGAACGTCCTGTCCTTGATCGTCACGGAAATATTCAGCCATTGTCAAACCAGTCAAGGCAACACGCATACGTGCTCCAGGCGGCTCGTTCATTTGTCCGAATACCATGGCTGTTTTCTTGATAACGCCGGAATCCGTCATTTCATGGTAAAGGTCATTACCTTCACGTGTACGCTCTCCAACACCAGCGAATACGGAGATACCTCCGTGCTCTTGTGCGATGTTGTTGATTAGTTCCTGGATCAGAACGGTTTTACCTACACCCGCTCCTCCGAACAAACCGATCTTACCGCCCTTGATGTAAGGAGCAAGCAAATCAACAACCTTGATTCCTGTTTCAAGAATTTCTACTTCTGTGGAAAGATGTTCAAAAGTAGGTGCCTGTCTGTGAATTGGATCACGGCGGGATTCAGCAGCAATTGGAGCATCCAAATCGATGTTTTCTCCAAGTACGTTGAATACACGTCCAAGCGTGATATCTCCAACAGGAACAACAATCGGTGAACCTGTGTCCGTTACTTCTGTGTTACGCTGCAATCCGTCAGTCGATGCCATTGCAATCGTACGTACGGTATCATCACCAAGATGAAGGGCAACCTCCAAAGTAAGTGAGAAGGATGCATCAGCTTCGCTTTTTGCAGCTTGCTTAATTGTAAGAGCGTTGTAAATCTTCGGCAGGTGTCCGCTTTCGAACTTTACGTCAACGACGGGACCCATAACCTGTATAACGCGTCCTTTCATGATCGCTTTCCCTCCTATCGAGCTTTATAAAACCATGTATTTTTCCGGTCTATTCGAGCGCAGCGGCTCCGCCGACAATCTCGGTAATTTCCTGAGTGATGGCTGCCTGGCGTGCGCGGTTGAAAGTAAGTGTGTAGCTGCTGATTAATTCCTTGGCATTGTCCGTTGCATTTTTCATCGCTGTCATACGGGCAGCATGCTCAGACGCCTTACTGTCTAAAAGCGCTCCGTAGATCAAGCTTTCTGCATACTGAGGAAGAAGCACTTCAAGGATTTCGTCCTCATCCGGCTCGAATTCGTAAGAAGTACGTTTGCCTTCAGCTGAAATGTCAGTCAGCGGCAGCAGTTTTTTCTCGGTTACGTCCTGCTGAATAGCACTGACGTAGTGGTTGTAGAAGAGATACAGTTCATCGAATGTCTCATCTTCATACATGCCTACCGTTTCGCTTGCAATGTTCTTGATATCGGAAAAGCTTGGCTCATCTCCAAGGGACACAATATCACGGGCTACCGTAATACCGCGGCGTTTAAAGAAATCACGGCCGATTTTTCCGATTGCAATCACTGCGTATTCATCACTGGATGAATGGCGTTTCTGGATGGTTTGGTAGACAGCGCGCAGAACACTGCTGTTGAAAGCACCTGCAAGTCCGCGGTCAGACGTAATCACAAGATAGCCCGTTTTCTTAACCGGACGTGATAGAAGCATGGAATGGCGCGCACCGGAAATCCCGTTTGCCACATTCGATACAACTTCCTGCATCTTGTTCATGTAAGGAACGAATGATTTCGCATTGTTCTCAGCACGGTTAAGCTTTGCAGCCGAAACCATTTCCATTGCCTTCGTGATTTGACTCGTCTTTTTCGTCGAAGTGATTTTTGATTTAATATCACGTAATGATGCCAAAGATACTCACCACCTTGTTTTTAAACTCCGGTCTTAGGTCTTATTCATAAAGAGAGGGGAAGCGCCAAATGGCGATCCCTCTTAAATTCATTAAAATTAACATCTTTAATATTAATTTTTATCAAGGTCATCTTCGTCCAGCTCCAGCGCCTAGCCCCTCGAGGTCATAAGCCCATCAGCCTGCGGAAGGGAAAAACGCCTTCCTCCGGCTGATTGTCTTATGCTTGTCGGAGGCCTGCAGGAGGCAGGTCAGTTCTGCGTTGCGACAGGACGTCGCGCACCTAGCAGAACATCCCCCCCCCTAAAAAGGCGCTTCCGCTTTTGTTATTTATTCAGAAACAACGAATGTCTTTTTAAAGCCTGTGATCGCAGAAACGATTGCTTCATCAGCAGGAAGTTTTCCGGATGTACGGATTTGTTCAAGCAGATCAGCATTGTTTTGATCAAGGTATGCATACAATTCGTTTTCAAAGCGGTTGATGTCCTGTACTGGAATGTCATCTAAATGGCCTTTAGTGAGGGCATAAAGAATCGCAACCTGCTTTTCAACTTTAAGCGGTTTATGAAGGTCCTGCTTCAGAACTTCAACTGTACGCGCTCCGCGGGCAAGTTTTGCCTGCGTTGCTTTATCCAGATCAGAACCGAATTGAGCAAATGCTTCTAGCTCACGGAAAGAAGCAAGGTCAAGACGCAGTGTACCTGCTACACTCTTCATTGCTTTAATTTGAGCCGATCCACCAACACGGGATACAGAAAGACCAGCGTTGATCGCAGGACGTACGCCTGAGAAGAACAAGTCGGACTGAAGGAAAATCTGTCCGTCTGTGATGGAAATTACGTTCGTTGGAATGTAAGCTGAGATATCTCCCGCTTGTGTTTCAACGAATGGAAGAGCTGTCAGAGAGCCAGCGCCTTTTGCATCGCTAAGCTTTGCAGCACGCTCAAGCAAGCGTGAATGCACGTAGAATACATCCCCTGGATATGCTTCACGGCCCGGAGGACGGCGAAGAAGCAAGGAAAGCTCACGGTAAGCAGCTGCCTGTTTGGAAAGGTCATCGTAAACAACCAATACGTGCTTGCCATTGTACATAAATTCCTCACCCATTGTTACACCTGCATAAGGAGCAAGGTAAAGAAGAGGAGCTGGCTGGGAAGCAGATGCCGTTACAACGATTGTGTAATCAAGAGCTCCGTGCTTGCGAAGTGTTTCAACAACACCGCGGACAGTGGATTCTTTTTGGCCGATTGCCACGTACACACAGACCATATCCTGATCTTTTTGATTTAGGATGGTATCAATTGCAACAGATGTTTTACCTGTTTGACGGTCTCCGATGATCAGCTCACGCTGGCCGCGGCCAATCGGAACAAGAGCATCGATCGCTTTAATACCAGTTTGCAAAGGCTCATGAACGGATTTACGATCCATTACTCCAGGAGCCGGACCTTCGATTGGACGGGTTTTTGTTGTTTCAATCGGACCAAGTCCGTCAACAGGCTGTCCAAGCGGGTTTACTACACGCCCGATAAGCGCTTCACCTACAGGAACCTCCATGATGCGTCCAGTACGTTTTACTTCATCGCCTTCACGGATTTCTTTGTAAGGTCCAAGAATAACGATACCAACATTGCTTTCCTCCAGGTTTTGGGCCATTCCCAAAACGCCGTTTGAAAACTCAACAAGTTCTCCAGCCATGACATTGTCGAGGCCATGAGCACGAGCGATACCGTCACCAACCTGGATAACTGTACCTACATCACTAACTTCGATTTCAGACTGATAGGTTTCAATCTGCTTTTTTATCAGAGCACTAATTTCTTCAGCTTTGATGCTCATGAGTTTCACCCCTATCTGTGATCTATTTTGTAACGAGCTGTTTCTCGATTCGTGCAAGTTTGCCGCTTACGCTTCCGTCAAAAATACGGTTGCCGATTTTCAGCTTCACGCCGCCGATCAGGGATTGATCGATTACGTTTTTCAGCCTCAATGACGTTTTACCGATTTTTTTCGCAAATGCTGCGGATAGTTCGGAAAGTTCTTTTTCACTGAGCAGACGCACAGAGTATACGACTGCATCCTCTAAACCGCGGGCTTCGTTTGCAAGTCTTGCAAACTCTCCTGCAATTTCAGGGATACTATCAACACGGTGGCGCTCAACTAAAAGGTAGAGCGTATTTAAAACAGGAGTTGTTAAAGTTCCGAACCCTTCTTTAACAAGCTCTTTTTTCTTTTGCATGTCCAGCTTAGGATGCTGAAGCAGAACCATCAGCTTAGGGTTTTGCTTAAATACTTCCTTAACAGCTGTCAAATCATCTTCGAACTGATCAAGCATTTTTGTTTCCTTGGCAATTTCAAAAAGTGCGGATGCATAACGTTTGGAAACAAGGATGCTGCTCATCGGTTATCCCCTGCTTCTTTGAGGTAATCGCTGATGAGTTTTTCCTGTGCCTGTTCATTCAATTCTTTTTCAATGACTTTGGAAGCAATCATGACAGATAGAGACGCAACCTGATCGCGAAGTGCCGCGACAGCCTGATCTTTTTCCTGCTCGATTTCTTTGCGCGCAGATTCTTTAAGGCGGATTGCCTCATTGCGGGCAGTTGTAATAATTTCTTCTTTTTGCTGTTCGCCGATTTTCTTCGCATTTTCAATCAGGCTTTGAGCTTCCTGACGAGCCTGCTTCAGCAATACACGCTGTTCTTCAATCAGTTTTCCGGCTTCGAGATTCTTCTGTTCAGCCCCGCTGATTTCGTTGGAGATATGGTCTGCACGCTCTTTCATGATGTTCATGATCGGCGTCCATGCGAATTTTCTTAAAAGGGCAAGAAGGATTAGGAATGCTACAAGCTGGAAGATAATATCTCCGCCATTGAAATGGCCTTCTGCTGCAGCTTCACCCGCGCCTGCTGCGCCTAGTGCAAATATAGTAAACATTGCTCGAATTCACTCCCTTCAAGGGTTACGGTATACGTTTTAATAAGGCTATGACCTCATAATTTCTGTTTTTGGACAAAAAAAGAGACGGTAGGGCAGATAAGAGAATGGCGAAGGTTCTTTTCTAAGAATGATCTTCGCCATCTTCTTTTCACATCATATAGTGATTGATCTGGTAATTATTGACCCATTACGATGAATGCGATAACTACTGCGATGATCGGAAGTGCCTCAACTAGTGCGATACCAACGAACATAGTTGTTTGAAGAGTTCCTCTAAGTTCCGGCTGACGAGCGATTCCCTCGATTGTACGACCAACGATTAGTCCGTTACCAATACCTGCACCAAGTGCACCTAAACCTACTGCGATTGCAGCTGCAATTAAACCTAAACTCATTTGTAAATCCTCCCTTATCTTATGAAAATAATAGTTTTGCCTATTAGATAGAGCTAATTATAAATTAATGGTCGTGACTCACTTTGTGGGCCATATAAACCATTGTTAACATGACGAAAATGAAAGCCTGGATGGAACCGACAAAAATACTGAATGCCTGCCATGCAAGCATTGGTATGATTGCACCCAATGTTCCGAAAATGCCTCCCATAAAACCATCGGCATAGCCGCTTGTTGCCAGTCCTGCAAGTAATCCAAGCAAGATTTCTCCGGCAAAAATGTTTCCGTATAAACGAAGGCCAAGTGTAAGAGTGTTCGCGAATTCCTCGATTATTTTAATAGGAAACAAAAATTTCATTGGTCTAATATAATCGCGTGCGTATTCGCCAGCACCTTTCATTTTGATCCCATAGTAATGAGTGAGACCCACTACCATAACAGCCAGGGTAAGCGTTATGACCGGATCAGCTGTCGGTGATTTCCACCATAGCTCATGGTCAATAACAACTGCGAACGGCAAGCCCAGCATATTCGCTACAAATATGTACATGAGAAGCGTCATGCCAAGTGTTAAAAATCGGCCGCCTGTCTGCCAGTCCATCGTGCTGTTGATGATGTTCTTAACAAAGTCCATCACCCATTCGATAAAGTTCTGCATGCCGGTTGGCCTCAGTGCAAGGGTGCGGGTGGCAGCCACAGCCAGAATAAACACGATGACACTTGCAATGGTGATCATCATCATATTCGCCAAGTTAAAATATAAACCTAAAAACTCTACGACAGGTGCTTTGTGCTCCAATATATTCACCTCTCTTCCAGCTAGTCGCGTATATGTTGTATTAGAAAATCTATCATAATAACGACGTAAATCGTCATTAATCCAATAACCACGGAAATTAGATTGATATACTCGGGGTATCTCATTGCAATGAGCACAGCAAGACCGGCTGCCGCCATTCTGGACAGCATCCCCATTGAACGGATCGATTTGCCTTCCTGATAAGCTTTTTCAAACTGTTTCTGCTTCCGCACCATCGTCCATAAGTTAAAAAGACTAAAGCATGTCCCGGTTATCAGACCGAGAAAGATCTCTCTGTAATCTGTAAAACCCCAGCCAAGCACGTAAATGGCAAGCAAGTATACTATGTATTTTAAATAGCGCTGGTTCATGAGATGCAGTTCAGACATGAGATGCTCAGTCTCCTGGAAAGTAGTGGCGGACCAGCTTCAGCATGCCGTAAACGCCTGCTGACAGTCCTAAAAGAAGGCCAATGATTAAAAACAGCGGTACCGTATGAAGATAGCCGTCGAGCCATCTTCCGGCGAAAATCCCTATTAAAACAGATCCTACCAAATGTGATAGAATGCCAGACATAAGGGCCATAGCCTGTAACGGATGACGATTTTTATCGCGCATTTTTACAGCACCCCTCAATCAGGTTTTATAGGTCATTTCAGGGGAAATATACAAGTAATTCACAAGTTTTGAAAACCTTATCATTACCCTCATATAGCATAACAATAGGCACTGGGCTGTGTCAATGTGATTCCTTGCTAAAAGTTCACAAACACCCCAGCCCGGCACAAATTGTTCACATTTTTAGACAAAGTTAGCGTTGACTCCTAAAATCGATCGTGAGCGAGGTTTCAATTACATCCTCAACCTTCCCTTTTTTCGCGAAAATAAGGGCTTTGTAGGTTCCCTCACTAACTTTTAGCTCCCTGTTTTTCAGTACTCTTTTCAGCCGGCCTTTTCCGACATGTTTCTTCCAATCCAAATATCCAATAAAATGATACGATGCAGGTTCATATAAAGCAATGCCAATTTCATCCGCGCCGCCTGGAAGGTAAACCTCATACTCGCTCGTGCCCGGCTCTTTGCCGGGATGAAAGTCAAAGCCCATCAGACGGGGATAATCAGGTTCATTCATCATGTAAAGATAGGGAATGCTGAAGCGCTCCGATCCGGCTGTCACATTAAGCCACCCCTGATGGGTGCCGTCAACGAGGTGCATCGGCGTTCCTTCCAGCTCAATTTCGACCTCTTTGGAGGATAGGGGGTTTACATACTGAGCTGCCGGAATATGCCACGTAACTCCCTGGGCTCTTGATGGATAAGAGAAAACAAATTTTTTCGTTTGGCCGGAGTGATTCACAAGTTTGATCTTAGCTTTGTGCGCGGATCTTCTTCCGCCAGATGAAAACTGCGAAAAGACGAGGGAGCCAGGCACCGCTAAAACCTCACTTTTCACCGCTCTCCAGACATCCATTCTCCCAGCACCCTGGCTGATTGGCTCGTAAAGCCTTGAGTGATAATCTTTGAGCGGCTTTGCCGTATTCATAAGCGCGGCCTTTACTTCCTCCGGGCTCCAATCCGGGTGAGCCTGCCTGATCAGTGCTGCCGCCCCTGCCACAAGCGGCGCTGCCATACTGGTTCCTTGAAGCGGTTTGTATTGTTTGTCCGGGATTGTGCTCATGATGGCTACCCCTGGAGCGACAAGATCCGGTTTGATTTCCCAGCTTCCGGTCACTGGCCCCCGGGAGCTGAAGCTTGCCAGGGTGTCTTCTTCTTTTATCTGAAGGATGCTTGCACGCTGCCGCAGAGACCGTCTAAGTTTTACCCCATCCTGTCTCGACAGGGACGCTGCAGGAATCCCAATGTTTTTCATCGAGCCTGCAAAATTCCCTTTTTCATTGTTATAGACGAGGATGGCAGCCGCCCCTCTGCTCTCAGCTGATGCTGCTTTTTCAGAAAAAGGAATTTTCCCTCTCTGCACCAGGACAAGCTTTCCTCTGATATCTTTCGGAAACTCATTTCCCCTTCCGAAGCCTGCATCTGTAATTTCCAGGCCGCGAAATGCTCTCCACTCAGCTGCGCCTTGAAATGGAATGAGTCTGATAGGCTCAGCATTATCCAATAGCAGCTTGTATCCTTTTATGGGAGGAGTTGATGCACCGACGGATATTGCTTTTTCAGCAGTTCCCGGTGAGCCGAGCGTCCATTTTCCCGGACCGGAATTACCGCTCGCCGCCACCGCAATAACGCCCTTCTCTACAGCTTTATTTAAAGCTAGGCTTGTCGGCCAGTCCGGACCGTTCACATCGTTTCCAAGAGATAGATTCAGAACGTCCACTTTATCCTTTACCGCCCGGTCAATAGCCGCGATGATCCACTCCGAAGTTCCAATCCCTCCCGGACCAAGGGCCCTGTATATGTAAAGGCTTGCTTCTGGAGCGATTCCTTTGATTTTGCCATTCGCAGCAATAATTCCCGCTACATGGGTTCCATGAATCGTTGCTAACTCTTCACTTCCCCTTGTCTCCATCGGATCCCGGTCATCATCCACTACATCATAGCCGCCTGCGTAATTCCTGCGCAGATCAGGATGGAGATAGTCCATTCCTGTGTCAATGACACCAACCTTCACACCCTTGCCTGTCAGCCGCTGATTTTTTGAATCAAAAAGACTGCGCACCTTGTCACCTCCAACGAAGGAAACATGTGATTGCGATTCGGTATTATAGGTCGTGACCGGACCAAGATCCTCCACTTCAGGCTGAGCGGACAGCCTTGTTAAATCTGCTAGGGTGCCCTCTACCGATATCCCTTTGAATACCTCCGTATAGACATGTCTGATTTTCAGCCTTGGAAATTGATTTTTAAACTTCGCCTGAAAGCTTCGCCATTCAGCCGGCTTTACAATCAGAATCCGCTTTTCCATACCCGTTCCGCTCTCTTCCGGAATCGGCGGCCGGCTTGGATAGGAATAAGCATTCGAGGACGTTTTTACTGCCGCTGCAAAGCATAGAATAAGCAGAAGAATGATTGTCTTTTTCATAGCAAAACCCCCTCCTTCGAATTAGGGTTCTCAGAGGCGGTTCGTTTTATTAGTAAAATGGGGTGCTTGCATACCATAAAAAAAGGCCTGAACCCGAGAATCGAGTTCAAGCCTTTTATTCTTTATTTTGTTCCGAACATTCTGTCGCCAGCGTCTCCGAGACCAGGGACAATGTATCCTTTTTCGTTCAATTTTTCATCAAGAGCTGCGATGAAAATATCTACGTCAGGATGAGCAAGCTTAAATTCTTCCACGCCTTCAGGTGCTGCAATCAGGCACATGAATTTAATGTTTTTCGCTCCGCGTTTTTTCAGGCTGTTGATCGCTTCAATTGCTGATCCGCCTGTCGCAAGCATTGGGTCCACTACGATGAAATCGCGCTCTTCCACATCGGATGGAAGCTTCGCATAATATTCAATCGGCTTAAGCGTTTCAGGATCGCGGTAAAGACCCACATGTCCCACTTTTGCTGCAGGAATAAGCTTAAGGATTCCGTCTACCATCCCAAGGCCCGCGCGCAGAATCGGAATAATCGCCAGTTTTTTTCCGCCGAGTACGTTTGATTTTGCAACGGTTACCGGTGTCTCTACTTCTACTTCTTCAAGCGGAAGATCTCTAGTAATTTCGAATGCCATCAATGTTGCCACTTCGTCTACCAATTCACGGAAGTCCTTTGTGCCTGTTTTTACATCTCTTATGTAAGTTAGCTTATGCTGAATTAGCGGATGATCAAAAACGTATACTTTCCCCAACCTGCTCATCTCCTTTTAATAAATCGTACCTGTTTCATTGCACTTCCATTGATTCTACAGAAAAAGACCGCGGGTTTCAAGAGTGAGACCGGTATAGTAAAACATGGAAAAAGGAGCAGCTTTCACAGCTGCTCCCAGGGACCTTAATAAAGCGGGAATTTGGAAGTAAGAGCTTCCGCGCGTTCCGCTGCTTCCTTTTGTTTTTCTTCGTCTTCGCTATTTTTTAAAGCAAGGGCAATGATTGCAGCAATCTCGTCCATCGCTTCAAGCCCGAAGCCGCGTGTCGTGACGGCTGCTGTTCCAATTCGGATACCGCTTGTTACAAATGGGCTTTCGGGATCAAATGGAATGGTATTTTTATTTGTCGTAATGCCGATCTCATCCAGGATTTTTTCAGCCACTTTGCCTGTCAGGTTCAGGGACCGTACATCGAGAAGGACCAAATGGTTATCCGTACCGCCGGATACGAGATTGATGCCTTCTTTAACAAGAGATTCGCCAAGACGCTTCGCGTTCTCGATGATTTTTTCGCCGTATTCTTTAAATTCAGGCTGAAGGGCTTCACCGAAAGCAACAGCTTTAGCCGCGATCACATGCATAAGCGGACCGCCTTGAATTCCAGGGAAGATCGATTTATCAATCTTTTTCGCAAACTCTTCCTTGCAGAGAATCATTCCGCCGCGAGGTCCGCGAAGTGTTTTATGAGTCGTCGTCGTCACAAAATCCGCGTAAGGAACAGGATTCGAATGAAGTCCTACCGCTACAAGACCTGCAATGTGTGCCATATCAACCATGAAGTAGGCTCCCACCTCATCCGCAATTTCACGGAACTTCTGGAAGTCGATTTCACGAGGATACGCACTTGCTCCAGCCACAATCAGTTTTGGTTTATGCTCGATTGCTTTTTGACGCACATCTTCATAGTTAATACGGTGCGTCTCTTTATCTACACCGTATTCAACAAAGTTGTACTGAACTCCGCTGAAATTAACGGGGCTGCCGTGGGTAAGGTGGCCGCCGTGGGAAAGATTCATACCAAGTACTGTATCTCCATGCTCCAGGATGGTAAAGTAAACGGCCATGTTTGCCTGTGCACCGGAATGCGGCTGAACGTTCGCATGCTCAGCACCGAAAATTTCCTTCGCACGGTCGCGCGCAATATCTTCTACGATATCTACGTATTCGCAGCCGCCATAATAGCGCTTGCCCGGATAGCCTTCTGCATATTTGTTCGTCAGCACAGAACCTTGCGCTTCCATTACCGCTTCACTTACAAAGTTCTCAGATGCAATAAGTTCAATCTTTGTCTGCTGGCGTTTAAGCTCCTGCTGCATCGCTTCAAATACGGATGGATCCTGCTTTTGCAAAAATGTCATGATAATTTCCCCCTTGGTTGGACAGTAGTGGCTTGCTTATATGCTCCTATTTTACACATATTCTGAACGAAATGTAAAAGACAATCGGCTGATTTTTGAAAAAATGAGGCTAATACCGAACTATAAAGAGTTGAATGGAAGAGATTGTTCGAAATGAGGGGGATGGCGGAAAGCAGTGGATTATTAAAGGAGCAGTTTTGGCAAAGGGGGGTATATTGATTGGACAGAGTCGTGAGCGAAACGGACAATTAACACCGTGGAATGGACAAATTCAGTCCCGAAACGGACAGATCATCGGGTGAATGGACAAATAGGATCGATCAGATTAGTGAGAGGAACGCGTAAATAAGACGGTATAATCTCCAAATAAAAAGGAACGGTTCTTGCCGCTTCAACAGGTTTTCTGTCAAGAACTTCAATTAATCCTGCCAAACCTTATTTTCCAACCGTTTTCCGGCCAAAACTAGCCACTTTTGCCCTGCTATATAACTCCTGTTTAGCCTGTGGGAGGCCTGCTGTTTTATGTTATGCCCTTCGGTTGATTAACAGAAAAATGAAAAGGAGAAGCAGTTCAAACTGCTTCTCCTTCCGTATTACATCCAGGCCTTCCTATGGGCCGCCGCAAATTCACTTAAACTAACCGGCTTTTTTCCAGTTACCATTTCAACTGTATTGGTTACACGGTCTTCTGCACCGTTTGCAATTTTTTCCTCAAGACTTGCCATGAAACCGGCATACTCTGTTGTTAAGCCTCCTTGGATCATAGCCTGCTCATACTGGCTAAGAGGCATGTTTCCATATTGAATGGTGGTGCCGGCAGCATGGCCGATCATCGAAGCAGCTTCTGAATAGCTCAAAGCCTCCGGACCGGTAATGATGTGGCTCGTGTTGTGCGGCTCTTGATCGATTAATGCACGAACGCCAACTTCCGCAATGTCATCTGCATTGACAAAACCAATTTTCCCATCACCGGCTGCCGACCAAATCTTGTTTTCTGATTTAATGGTGTGAAGGTGGTGAGGGGCCAGGAAATTCTCCATAAAATAAGAAGGACGGAGAATGGCATATTCAGGTGCCAGCTGCTTGACAGCGAGCTGCAGCTTCCCAAACACTTGACCGTCATCAGAGACGATGGCCGCACCGAGCATGACCACCCGCTTCACTCCGGAATTCAAAGCTTTTTTCAAAAAAGGCAGAACGGCAGGCAGCGGATCAAGCACACTGACCGGTGCAACCAGGTACAATTTTTCTATCCCGTTAAATAGTTCATCAGGAAATTGCCCGCTGTGCCAGTCGAAAAGCACATGCTCTGCACCAGCAAGCCTGGGAACCGATCTGCTGGCAATGCGAATAGAATAGCCCCGTTCCAGGAGCTTGGAAGCAATGCGGCTTCCTGTTGTGCCGGTTCCTCCAGTAAGTAAAATGGACATGCTATTGGCTCCTTTTTAGAAATTTTAGAAATGCCTGAGGTTCATTATTGTAAGCACCAATAAAGATAAGCGGGTTCCAGTAATCTTTATAACGAAGAATTTTTCCATCCTCATACTCAATAACACTAATATATTTCTGGTTGTAAGGGAGTCCTGTTTCCAGAATCACCGCTTCACATTCAAACTCCACAATCACCGTATTTTGGCCTTCGACAGGGTAGTAGTTCGGCTCAGAAAAACGGGTAAAGTTAATTTTTTCGGGGAAATCCTTCACATGATTGTAGATGGCTTCATCTCCTTCCAGTTTTGTTAAAACACCAGAAGGGGCATAGGGAATTTCAAATACAGCGTCTTTATGCCAGATCGTCATCCACTGTTCGATATTATTTTCCAGCATGCCTTGAAAAAATTGATCCATAATTTTTACGGCTTCGTTCATTATCAATGCAGCTCCTTTTTTGACTGATTAGTCCAAAATAAGCAAATGAAAAGCCTCCTATTCAATCCAGAACAGACAGGCTGACTTTCGCATAGCTTTCCAGCGCATTAAAGCTTTTGTTTGTTTTTGCAATAAAGGTAAGAGACAGTCTCGATTGGTTCAGGTAGCGGGCAAGGCTTCTTAAATCACCGTGCCGATCTGTGAACTCTCCTTCCTGTTTTCCGCGCACTAGAGCCTCATAAAAGGCATTCTCGAGCAGCAGTGACTGCTGGCTGAAGTAATTGGCAAGCTCCTCCTGAAAAGGGAGCTGTTCAACTGCACTGTTAATAATATAGCAGGCAGTAGCACTTTCGGGGTCCTTTAAAGCCTGAATTCCTTCAGCAAAAATATCGCGGACAGCTTCTTTTACTGAACCGGCTTCCTTCAGTCTTGCAATAACCAGCTCGTTTTTTGCCTCCAAATACGTTTTGACAGCGGAAAGAAAAAGGTCCTTCTTCGTCCCGAACGTGTCGTATAAACTTTGCCGGCCAATCTCCAAATGCTTGAGCAGTTCTGGAAGCGAGGCACCTTGATAGCCTAGCTGTCCAAAAACTTCAGCCGCTTTTCGCAAAACAGCAACCGTATCAAATTCTTTGCTTCTTGCCAATTGCATTCCCCCCTTCAAGTACAGATTATCCTTTTTGGACTGATTAGTCAAATAAATAAACTTGAGAAGAAAGAGGGAACGAACAAAATAAAAAAGCAGGGAGACAAAGCTCTCTGCTTCAACATGTTATCCCTTGTCCGCGCCTTACTTTTTTATACCACTTAAAAGAATCCTTCTTATAGCGCTTCCTGGACCCGTTGCCCTCATTAACACGGTCCACATAAACCAAACCGTACCGCTTTTGTAAAGGAAACCATGTCGATGATACCCCTGAACATTTCATAACGCAGAAAGAACCGCCTCCAATAGCGGTTCCTTCTTTACCTGCAAGATTCGTTCTCTTCCGTTTCTTCGTAAACAGCCCTCACACCGCCGATGAGCTTCGGCCGGGTTTTGGCCATTGTTACATGGGCATGTCCAATTTTGTTAAGGCTGCTCCGGATTGGAACCGCCACGTGCTTCAGGTGCATGCCGATGAAGGTGTCGCCGATGTCGAGGCCGGCTGCGGCTTTGATGTGTTCCACGACTAGGGGGTTGGTCATGGATTTATAGGCATGCGTGGCCATGGCTCCTCCCGCTTTTCTGACAGGAATGACTGTGACGGGCTCGAGGCCGTGCGTTTCAGCTGCCGTTTTTTCTACAACCAGTGCCCGGTTCAGATGCTCGCAGCATTGAAATGCAAGGGAAATCCCGTGCTTTTTGCTAAAATGGGACAGCTCTTCAAATATCATGGCAGCTGCGTCGAAGGTTCCGGCTGTACCGATTTTTTCGCCGATGACTTCGCTTGTGCTGCAGCCGATGACGAATAGGCTGTTTTTCTCAAAGGTGACTTGGTTTTCGAGGTCTTTCAGGATTGTTTGGAGTTCGGAACGCCATACTTCTACTTCTCCCATTATCGGTCCACCTCTTCGTTATTTGTTTTCGTATTGCCCGATTTTGCCGATGCGGTTTGCGTGCCTTCCGCCTTCAAAATCTGATTGCAGCCATGTTTTGGCGATGTCGCGGGCAAGCCCTGGGCCAATTACGCGCTCTCCCATTGCAAGGACGTTGCTGTCGTTGTGCTCCCGTGTCAGCCTGGCGCTGTAGATGTCATGGACGAGCGCGCAGCGGATGCCTTTTACTTTGTTTGCCGCAATGCTCATGCCAATTCCAGTTCCGCAAATCAGGATTCCCCGATCCGCTTCTCCTGATGCGACTTTTTCAGCAACGGGTACCGCGTAGTCGGGATAGTCGACTGATTGGCTGCATTCACAGCCTAGATCTTCGTATTGGATTCCCATTTCATCCATGAGAGATTTGATTTCTTCGCGGATATTCATGCCGCCGTGATCTGATGCAATTGCTACTTTCATTCCAGTTGCCTCCCTGCGTTACTTTTCCAGTTTTTCAATCAAAAGCTTCAGCATGCTCTCAAGGTCATCTCTTGTAGCCCTGTAAATCTCAATCGGACCTCCGTATGGATCGAGGACATCTCTTTTTTTAGAAGCTCCGTGAACAAATTCAGAGAGTGTCCATATTTTTTCCCGTGATTCCGGAAACCGTTCAAGCAGCAGCATTTTGTGGCTTTCGGTCATGGTGAAAATGTGGGTTGCCCACTCGATACTTTCTCTATTGAGAAGGGCTGAACAATGGTTGAATGCTACCCCTTTTTCAAGGAGTGCATCCTTTGCTAACGGAGAAGCATCGCTCCCGTCCATTGCAAAGACCCCTGCTGATTTAACTTTGATGTCGTCTGAGCGCTTCATAAATTGCAGGAGCGCTTCAGCCATTGGACTTCTGCAAGTGTTTCCTGTACAAACGAAAAGGACATTCGACAACGTTTCCACTCCTCTTTCTTCATCTGGCCTTCCATTTATAAGCACCGCTTTAAGTTTGCGGGTACACGTCAAGATTGGATCTGTCTATATTGTACTACTAACTGAAGCCGCTACCAAGCTTAAGGAACGAAAAAAGCCAGACCCCATATGGTCCAGCTTTTTACATAGGAAGCAGCAGCTTGATTCCAAAAACCAGCAGAATCGCTCCTCCGAGAATTTCACTGTAGTTTCCAAGCCACCCCTGTACACGCTTGCCGATGATCAGGCCGGTCCAAGTGAGCACCATGCTGACAAACCCGAACATGAGGATGGCAAGCATCGTTCTGGCTCCGTAGATTCCGAGAGTGAGGCCGACAGAGAAACTGTCCAGGCTTACACTCAGCGCGAATAACAGCAGACCAAAGCCGACCGGGGTAATGAGCGGGGCATCATCTTTTTTGAAGGAGGAAACGACCATTTGAATCCCAAGAAGGATGAGCAGTCCGCCGCCGGCATAGGCAGCGATGGCACCCAATTTATCTGATAGCAGCTTGCCGAGACCCATGCCAGCCAGAGGCATAGCAATATGAAACAAGCCGATGACCAAGCCAATAAAGAAGATTTGTCTAAATCTCAGCGAAATCATGCCCATCCCCAAACCAACGGAGAAGGCATCCATTCCTAAAGCAAAGGCCATCATAAAAAGCGTTAGAATTTCCCCGATTACCGCTTCTACACTCATGCATTCCCTCCTTGGACACGCCTGTTTCAGCATATGTCTGTCCAAGGAGGGTTAGAACGGGTTATTCTTCAATTACACGGTGTCCGGCCGCTTTCATGAGCCGGTTCATAATTGCCTGTCCTACTCCATCTTCGGGAAAGGCTTCACTGTATATTAAATCGAGCTCTGTATTTTCATTAAACCGGCGGAGTACTCCGTAAAGATTTGAGGCAACCGTCTCAAGCTGCAAGGCAGAACCGCACGCGAGAACTTCATCCCCCCGGAACTCTTCCTTATATTCAGAGGTGGTGAGAATCCCTACCTTTTTCCCTTCCGATCTTGCTTCATCTGCGAGCTTTTGCAAAAATTCTCTCGTGCCCTTTACGATCGTTAACGGAGCGTTGGGAGCGTAATGGGTATACTTCATACCGGGTGAGATCGGCGCTTGTGTTTCATCCATAAGAGCCTGGTCTACGTGAACCGGTCCAATAACAGCTTCCAGCTGCTCCCGTGTGACACCGCCCGGTCTTACAATAACAGGAATCGATTTCGTACAATCCAAAACGGTGGATTCGACTCCAACACCTGTTGGCCCCCCGTCCACGATTCCCGCGATTCTTCCGTCCAAGTCCATCGCCACATGGGCAGCTTCTGTCGGACTCGGCTTACCAGATAGATTGGCACTTGGCGCCGCGATCGGAACTCCGGCTTCCTTAATTAATGCAAGGGCGATCGGATGGTCCGGCATGCGAATGGCGACTGTGGATAAACCTGCTGTAACCAATGAAGAGAGCTTTCCCTCTTTTTGCGGCAGGATGACAGTTAGTGCACCAGGCCAGAACATGCTCATAATTTTCATGGCGTAAGCCGGTATATCGCTAACGAGCGCCAGTGCCTGGCTATGGTCTGCCACATGGACGATGAGCGGATTGTCTCCCGGTCTTCCTTTTGCTTCATATATTTTTTTCACCGCTTCATCCGACCCCGCATTGGCTCCAAGGCCATAAACCGTTTCGGTCGGAAAAGCGATCGTTTCGTTTTGGGCAAGTAAAGCTGCTGCCTGTGCAATTTGTGGATAACCTTTGGATAAACCGCTGTTCTTATCCACAGTCCAGTGAATCGTATCCATTCTTATCTGACTCCTAACTTTCCTTATCTTTATTGCTGTTTCAACTAGTTTACCACCCAGCCTGCTTATGTAAAAGCAAGGAACCCCAACAAGCTTTATCCACAAAATGTGGATAAAGCTGATCTTTCGGTGGATAACTATGTTGATAAAGTTATTTAGACCTATTTCCAGTGCCTGGTTAATCAGGTATTCTTGACCATAATTACGGATCCATCTGCTTTAAGAGAGGATTGGATATGTTTAGAGCCAAGCATCTCTTCAGGCAGCTCCGCCTTTGAAGTTTGTTTGAATCCAATAACTTCCAAAAACTCCGTAGAGCCCTGTCCGCCTGCAACGAGATAATAATTTTTGAGCTTCTTTATGCGCCCTACTTCATGAATGCTTTGAAAGAGCGAAAGAATATAAGCCTGATCCAGCTTGTCCGAGACAACAAGTGTCCGCAGCAAACCGTATTCTCCGAATATCTCAAGGCCGATACAGGCTGCAATTCTTTTATCCGAATCCGTCATCATGACAAACTGATCAATTTTTTCTTCAATGCCCGCTGCATTTGAACCTGCTGCTTCCACAAACTCTATTAAACGGCTCTTATCTGCTGGTTCTGCTAATTTTAATTGATAAAACATCGTTCCACCCCATTGTTCTTTGTTACTCCCAATGTATGTGGCTCAACGTTTCATTATGATAAAAAAGATAGACTGTTCTCTATGAAAACAGTCCGCCTAACCATTCAGCGAGAAAGAATTTGACCTCCACTTCGTCTTTCTTGCTGTCTTCGGAAGCTACCTTTTCTGATTTTTCCACTTTCTTTTCTTCTTGCTGCACTTCTTTATTTTGTGCTTCCACCGCTTGTCCTGTAGAAAAATCAAGGAAGCATAATGGAGGGAACAGCACGCACCACCAGTTCGCGCCTTCGCCATCGCCAAGCGTGATGAGGATTGCTTCGTAATCACCCGCCGGATAAATAAAATCTCCATAAAGTTTCGTCGGGAAGCGGACACTCGTTCCATACTCAACCTTGATGCTTTGGTTCATTCCTTCTTGTTTCATTGTTTCCTTCGCAATCTTATTGATTTCTCCAAGCTCGGAGCGAATCAGGGCTCTTGCTTTTTCGATGGAATCAATATCCTTCACCCATTGGGTAATTTGCTTATTCACTTCATCGCGGATTTTCAATTTGACGGCTTGATCCCCAGGTGCGTCGCTGTTCGCAAGAATTCTGAGCCGGATCGCTTCCTCCGGTATGACCTTGGGCCCTGTTTGCTCTGCCGCTGCTGCCTGGCTTGCTCCAAGCGGCTGATTATACGTATTTAAAAGCGCTCCCGCTGTTATAAACACTAAATATATGATTGCTAATGTTTGTTTTTTCATTTCTCCTCAACCATCCCTTCTCTAGCAACAGTATGGCCGGGAGTTTTGAAAAATAAACACGCAAAATCAAAATCTATGATTCTATATAAAATTCAGCTCTATTAAACGCAGCTGTTGATTAACGCTGCAGGCGTTCGCTTTCCGCTCCAATCAACATGTGTAATCAATCAACCTCTTACTTTAACATAGCCTTAAATTCAAGCGAATCTGTTTAAACAGCTCGTGATAATAGCTGATAGTATGCGGGACGAAGGCTGATAAATCAGCGGAATCCTCCAGTAAAATTTTCTCCCCGTCCTCTTGTTCTTTGAAGCCTGTGACTTGGAGTTGGTTTCGCCCTCGTAATACCAGTTCCTCGAACTCTCTTAAATCCGTCTTTACGATCCCTGCGACTTCTTCCTTTTGCAGAGAAAAACCTTCAATAGGGGATTCCTGATGATAGAGATAGACGCGGGCAAGCTCACGGTCGATGAAGTCCCCGCTGCCGCCTGTCCAGGGAATCGTACCGAGAGATGCAAGTTCCTCGAATCGGATGCCTAGGCCAAGCTCCTCTTCCACTTCCCTGATTCCATCTTCTGCGGTTTCATCAGCCAGCAGATGGCCGGCTGCGGTTATATCGAACAGGGAGGGATAGTCCTTTTTCCTTGAGCTTCTGAGCTGAAAATAAAGATAGATCCTGTCCATCCTGCGTTCCGTCATCCAGCAGTGAAAGGTTTCATGCCAGCAGCCCTTCCGGTGAACCTCTTCCCGTGTAGCCGTCCCAAGACAGCGGCCGCTTTCATCGAGAATGTTCAGAAGCTCCGTTTCCATCACTAAAGCGCCCCTTTACCTTTCAGCAAACACCATTCGGTCCTTGCCGTTAATATCGAAAACCACTTCCACCTTCGCTTCCGGGAATGCCTCTTGAAGCAGACGGGCAACATCTTCTCCTTGGCCTGCCCCGATCTCAAATGCGGCAATGCCAGGCTTATTTAAGAGAGCAGGCATACCGCTGCAAAGCTTCCGGTAGAAATCCAAACCATCTTTGCCTCCTGCGAGCGCTCTGTGCGGTTCATGGTCTTTTACGACCTCTGACAGCTGCAGGACCTCTTCATCCGGAATGTACGGCGGATTAGAGACGATGATGTCAAAGGTACGGCCTTCAAGTGGTTCATACAGGTCACCCTGAATAAATTGAACCTCTGCATCGTTCCGCTCGGCATTCCGGCCCGCAACTTCCAAAGATTCCTGTGCGATGTCCGTTCCGGTCACAAGAAGTTCCGGAACTTCAAGCGCAAGTGTAATGGCAATCGCCCCGGAACCTGTTCCGATATCGGCAGCTGTCAGCTGTTTATTCGGCAAATGAGCCTGAATTCTGCTCTTCAGTCCTTCAATTAATTCCTCTGTTTCAGGCCTTGGAATCAGCACTTCTTTATTCACTTCAAATTTTCGGCCGTAGAATTCCTCGTATCCGGTCAGGTGCTGAACCGGGACGCCGTCCGCATGTTTTTTTACATCGGCCTTGAACGCTTCCAGTACCTCTTCGCTGATTTCCATTCGAAAATTGGCTAGAAGCGAGGACCGGTTCATCTGTAAATGGTGTCTCAGCAGCCATTCACCGGCATTTTCATCTCTTCCCGCATCGGTTAAAAAAAGAGAAGCCCATTTCAGGGCTTCGAATACAGTTGTCATGCTTAGTTTTCCGCCTGTTCCAGCCTGCTGGACTGATCCTCGACAATGAGCGCATTGATGACATCATCAAGCTTTCCTTCAAGGATTTGATCAAGCTTCTGAATCGTCAGACCGATGCGGTGGTCTGTTACGCGGTTTTGCGGAAAGTTATACGTGCGGATCCGTTCAGAACGGTCTCCGGAACCGACAGCAAGCTTACGGTTTTGATCATACTCGGCTTGAGCCTCACGCTGGAATTTATCATAGACACGGGCACGGAGTACCTTCATTGCTTTTTCTTTGTTTTTAATCTGCGATTTTTCATCCTGGCAGCTTACAACGGTCATCGTCGGAAGGTGAGTAAGACGGACCGCAGACATCGTTGTATTTACACTCTGTCCCCCTGGTCCGCTGGATGCGAACGTATCGACACGTACATCTTTATCGTGGATTTCCACTTCAACTTCCTCTGCCTCAGGCAGGCAGGCAACTGTCGCAGTGGACGTGTGAATACGGCCGCCTGACTCAGTTTCAGGTACACGCTGTACGCGGTGGGCTCCGTTTTCAAACTTCATTTTGGAATAGGCACCTTTGCCGTTCAGCATAAAGATAATTTCTTTATAACCGCCGACACCCGATGAGCTTGCTTCCATTACTTCGGTTTTCCACCCTTGGGCCTCCGCGTATTTGCTGTACATTCTGTATAGATCGGCAGCAAACAAAGCCGCTTCGTCACCGCCTGCTGCTCCGCGGATTTCCATGATTACGTTTTTGTTATCATTTGGATCCTTTGGAACAAGGAGAAGCTTCAATTTATCATTTAAGGATACTTCCTGATCCTGCAGCTCAGATAGCTCTTCCTTTACCATTTCGCGCATATCGCCATCAAGCTTTTCGTCAAGCATCGCCTTTGCGTCTGCGATTTGCTCTCTTACTGCTTTATATTCTCTGTATGCTTCCACTGTATCAGACAGATCAGATTGTTCTTTTGAATATTCTCTCAGCTTATTGGTATCACTGATAATATCAGGATCCATCAGTAGCTGATTTAATTTTTCATAACGCTCTTCAACCGCTTGCAAACGATCTAACACGTTCTTCACCTCTGGAGTTTCCTAGCTTATTCTTTCAGCCGGTCTATTTTTATCCCGCAGTAAGTCTCGTTTCCATCTGCGGGGGACAAGGAAAACATAATCATCTCACTTTATCCATAACATTCTAATTATAGTATAGGTCAGGCAAACAATCAAAAGCAATTTGGCCTTTCGCGTATGGTAATGTTAAGGAAGAATAGAGAAGGAGGACGGCAAATGATATGATTTCACTAATCGTTCTTTTTATCGCTTTCATGATTATTGCGGCTGCCGGAATAGCCATCTTCATTTCAAAAAAAGAGCAGCAAAAAGGAGAACTGGATATGACTTTTCGAAACCTGTATGTGTACCTTGTTCTTTTCGCTACCTTAATGATGTCAATCGGAGGATCAGTCGGAGTGTTTATGTCTGCTGCCGATTATCTTTCCGCCCCATCCTATCAGCAGAGCTACACGGATTTTAAAGCCATGAAAGAAGGCAACCCGAAGGAAAAAGCAACAGATGAAGAAATCCGGGCACAGTATGAAGATGCCCTCCAATTTGAGAAAGAACGCACCAAAGCAAATGCATTAAACGGAATAATTAAAAGCCTGGGATGGATTGTAATCCCTCTGCCTGTATTCCTTTATTTCCAGCGGCAGGTCAGGCTTTCGAAAAAAGACTAGAAGGAGCCTAAATATGCTAACGCACATCCACCATATTGCCATTATTTGTTCTGATTATGAAATCTCTAAAGGGTTTTACGTTCATACACTGGGATGCCGAGTTATTGAAGAAACGTACCGGGAGGAAAGAAACTCCTACAAGCTGGATCTCGCCGTTGGAGACTTCGGACAGATTGAGCTGTTCTCTTTTCCTGAACCCCCGCTCCGTCCTACACAGCCGGAAGCAAGAGGCTTACGGCATTTAGCTTTTGGGACAGAGGATTTGGATGCTGAGGTGGCAAGACTTGCCGAACAGGGCGTGGAATGCGAGCCCGTCAGAATTGACGAACTGACCGGAAAACGCTTCACTTTTTTCCGAGATCCTGACGATTTACCGCTTGAACTGTACGAAAATTGATTCGACAAACCCTCGCGCAATTTCACTACCTTTGCCGAACAGGTTCTTGTTTTGTCTTTTGCAAAGGAGATAAAAGGGAAAGAGCGAATTCCTTTCTTATCAACAGATAGGGGGAATGTTTAATGAACACTGCTGCCGTTGCAAAAGAACTTGGGGTTTCCACGAAAACTATACAGCGCTGGGTCAAGCAATTGGAACTGCCAATGGAACGTAACGAGCTTGGACACTATCATTTCCGGGAAGATGATCTAGAAACGTTAAAAAGCGTAAAGGAGCACCTCCACCATGGCGTGCTCCTGCAAGATATAAAAGCAGAAAACGCACCAGTCCCGGCAATGGAACCGGCCGAAACGAAACCTTTATCAACTGACGCTGAAAGCCGTGTCGCCGAGCTTGAAAACCGTCTGGAGCTCATGGAGCAGAAAATGAACCTGAAGGCCGATGCCGTCGTGTCCTACCAGCTTCTTCAGCACCGCCGGGAAATGGAAGAGCTGAGCCGCAAAATTCAAAAAATCGAGCAAACAATTGATATTCTTTTTGCCCAGCTCCCGGACGCCCAGCAGGAGCCGGTTCTTGTGTTTGATAACCAGAAGCTGCAGAAGCGCAGAGGCTTGCTTCGGTCAATTTTTAGTTTGTAAAAAAGATTGGATGACCTTTGGGGGTTGTCCTTTTTTTGTGGGTTGGGGGTTGTATGGTGGGGATGGCGGGGTCAGTCCCGTTATCCTTCACCGCAGCGGGGGACAGAGGACTCCGCCTCTGAGCCCTTATGCTAACAGCTGAGCGATTTGGTGCCGGAGCTTTAGTTCGGTAAAATCTGGCGGGACTGGCACGGTGCCAGTCCCGTCATGCTTCACCGCATCGGGGGACAGAGACCTCGGCCTCTGAGCCCTTATCCTTCAACGGCTGAGCGACTCGGTGCCGGAGCTTTAGTTCGGTGAAATTTCGCGGGACTGACCCCTCTTTTTGGAATAAGCGCACTGACCCCTCTTTTTGAAATAAGCTGCACTGACCCCCAGCCTATTAAAGAATAAAAGGACGGAGCAAGAAGACTGTTTATCCATATACCCCTTAACCTGGCGAGAGATGGGGACGGAGGTTTAACGCTTTAGCAGAGCGGGGGTCAGTGCAGTGCTCTGACCTTCTATCCTTTAAAGAGCCGGGGGAACAAGCATCGGCTTCGCTGAGGCTTGATTTATATGGGGATACAGGATGCGGGGACGGAGGTTTAGTCCTTTAGCAGAGCGGGGGTCAGTGCAAAAAAAGAACCGCTGCAAACATGCAGCGGTCTTCCTTATGATAGCAGAGGTCCTCTCGATGTCGTCGGAGAAAGCCAGACCTGTCCTGTTCCCCGGAATGTCTGCAAGTAGCCCTCTCCGCTCGTTGCAGATCCGATGATTCCTTTTGCAGAGCGCTCTACTGTAAATTGGATGCCGCCGGTGCGGAGTATGGCGAAGTTGCCGTCCACCTTCAGCGTATCGTTGTTTAGATCGACTTTTACGACCGCGCCTGCCGGAACGGGACTTTCCAGCACGATAATACCTGTCCCGGAAAGCTTCGTTTGGAATAGGCCTTCTCCCCCCTTTGCAGCAGAGGACAAGTTTTTCATTGATTCAATTCCAACCTCCACTGTTGACTCGCAGCAGTAAAACATGCCTTTATCCACAATGATTGAGTCATTTTCGATTTCAAGCATGAGGAAGTGGCTGAAGCTTGGCTCTAAAAAGATATCCCCGGTTCCCTTATATTTGGGTTTGATTCCTGATTCATTCGTCAGTACGCTGCTCGCAAACTTCTTCATGATTCCTGCAGCTCCGCCAAGCGAGTTATCCATTTCAATGTTTCCCTGCATGTAATGAAGAGCTCCCGCTTCGGTTGTAATGCTGCCATTTCTCAGTTCAACTGCGATTTGCCGAAGGCCCATGCCGAGCTTTTTCGCGTAATACATATCGGTTGGCGAGGTTAAGTATGTACTGCCGTTCAGGTCATTAAATTCTACAATTTTAAAAACAGCATTCTGTGTTTCGAGCTGCTCAATGACACTGTATACATCCTGATTATTTTGAACGATCATGGTTTCTCCTCCTAAAATTATCTTCTTTAATCATCGTACCACACTTAAATCAGTTAAAAACTTCCTTTTAAAACAAAAAATCCCTCTTCCGCTTGATTGTAAGCTAAGAGGGATGGCTGTTTTTTTATTTATGAGAAGTCTGGTTTTGTTCACGTGTAAATGCCTGCTTGCCCGGCACCTCGTGATGGTGTCGGCAGCGGGGCTCGTACGATTCTGACGCTCCGACTAAAATGATTGGATCCTGATAGGCCGCTGGTTTGCCGTCGATCAGGCGCTGTGTGCGGCTTGCGGGAGATCCGCAAACGGAGCAGACAGCCTGGAGCTTTGTGACGGTTTCAGCGATGGCCATTAAATCCGGCATAATACCAAACGGCTCTCCGCGGAAGTCCTGATCGAGACCCGCCGCAATCACCCGGTGACCGCGGTCTGCAAGGGTTGTGACCACTTCCATAATGCCGGCATCGAAAAATTGAATCTCGTCGATTGCTACTACATCTGTGTCCTCATCCACGAGCTTCAAAACATCCGCTGATGATGGAACCGGTGAACAGATAATGGTTGTCCCATTGTGGGAAACGACTTCCTTTTCACTGTATCGATTATCAATGGATGGCTTAAAAACCAAAACGTTCTGTTTAGCATATTGCGCACGGCGCACTCTGCGGATCAGTTCCTCGGATTTCCCTGAAAACATGCTTCCGCAAATGATTTCAAGCCATCCGCTAAATTTCATTACATACATGCAAACGGCCTCTCCCTTCATTCACTGCATTAGGCTGATGGACCGTGTAACAGCCTGTTTATTGCATTTTTACCCTTTGTTTATCTTGTCCGAAAGCTGCCTTTACATGCCGAAAGTCCCTATGTAAAGCGCTGAATTCCGTGTTTTTATCGTAAAAAAACAGGCAAGTGTGAAGACTTGCCTGTTTTTGTTTGAATCTATTTCGAAATTACTTCATACCATATTTTTTATTGAAACGGTCAACACGTCCGCCAGCTTCAGCGAATTTTTGACGTCCAGTGTAGAATGGATGGCACTCAGAGCAAGTCTCGATGCGCACCTCTTCTTTAACAGAACCTGTTTCAAATTCGTTACCGCAAGAACATTTAACCATAACTTTTTTGTAGTTAGGATGGATTCCAGTTTTCATTCTTTTCATCTCCTTCTGCCCTGCATTCTTACCGAATCCAGAGTTATCTTGTTCAAAAAATGGTGATCAAAATCACCTATTTGAACGGCATATGAAAAAAGTATAACAGGGCTTCTCTATGATTGCAAGAAACAAAATTGGAATCATAAAGGAAATCCCGCTTATTTTTTCTATGACCTTCTTGAACCTGCAGTGCTTGGCTTCATTTCAGCGGAAAGCACTTCAAAAAATTCTTCATTGCCTTTTGACTGCTTTAGTTTGCGAAGGAACTTTTCAACAAAGTCAGGTGTATCCGTCATTGATTTACGGATTGCCCATAGCTTCTCAAGATGTTCCTTTTGAACAAGAAGCTCTTCCTTACGAGTTCCGGAACGGCGGATATCAATGGCAGGGAAAATTCGTTTTTCGGCAAGAGAGCGGTCAAGATGCAGCTCCATATTACCGGTTCCTTTGAATTCCTCATAAATGACATCATCCATACGGGATCCCGTATCGACTAGTGCCGTTGCAAGAATCGTTAAGCTGCCGCCCTCTTCAATATTACGGGCAGCCCCGAAGAATCGCTTCGGACGGTGGAATGCAGCAGGGTCTATCCCTCCGGAAAGCGTACGTCCGCTTGGAGGAATAACAAGGTTATAAGCACGTGCAAGACGAGTAATGCTGTCCATAAGGATGATTACGTCTTTCTTGTGCTCCACAAGCCTCATCGCACGGTCAAGCACGAGTTCAGCAACCTTAATGTGGTTTTCCGGAACTTCATCAAAGGTCGAGCTGACCACATCGCCTGCAACGGAACGTTCGATATCCGTTACTTCCTCTGGACGCTCATCAATTAATAGAACAATCAGTTCTGCTTCCGGGTTGTTCGTTGTGATGCTGTTGGCAATTTCCTTCAAAAGCATCGTCTTCCCTGCTTTTGGAGGTGCAACAATCAGTCCGCGCTGGCCGAATCCAACCGGCGCAATCAGGTCCATAATTCTTGTGGACAGCATGTGCGGCTCTGTTTCAAGCTTAATCTGACGGTCCGGATAAAGCGGCGTCAAAGCCGGGAAGTGAACACGTTCCTTCGCTGATTCAGGGTCGTCGCCATTAACGGCATCGACATGAAGCAGTCCGTAGTAACGCTCATTTTCTTTCGGAGGACGAACCTTACCCGAAACCTTATCACCGTTTCTTAAGTCAAAACGTCTGATTTGGGACGCAGAAATATAAATATCCTCCGAGCTTGGAGAATAGTTAATCGGTCTAAGGAAACCAAAGCCCTCAGACTGGATGATTTCAAGAACGCCTTCCATGAATAAAAGGTCTTCCTGTTCTGCATCTGCTTTTAAAATAGCAAAAATTAGTTCTTTCTTCGTCAACTTGCTGTAGTAAGAGATTTTGAAATGACGAGCATGCTCGTACAATTCTTTCAGCTTCATGTTTTCTAATGAAGAGATGGAAACCTTACTCATGTAAACACCACACTTTTAGCATATAAAATAGACATACTGGTTTTCTTTCCGCCCTATATGTACTTTTGACATTGAAAAATGGATTTCAGGATAGAGAAGGAAAAGAAGGAAAAGCTTGAAGTAGTTGAAAGCAGTGTAATTAGTGAATGTGATTTTGCAGCACTCTTTAGTTTTACCTTATTTCACGTGATTAATCAATACGTTTTCGGAGACGTAAAACATTTGAAACAAATGAGGTAACCGGAGCATGGAAGCCCCGGTCAGCTAATTAGAGAAAAGTATTTTATTTTATAACCAAATTTGGCTTCTTTTTCAAACTGTGCTGGCCGTCGATGAAGCGGACGGTTCCGGATTTGGCTCTCATGACGATGGACTGGGTTGTGCCGCTTGATGCTTTAAACTGCACGCCGCGGAGAAGTTCTCCATCCGTAACTCCGGTGGCAGCGAAAATGGCGTCATCACCTTTTACCAGATCATCCATGAGAAGGACTTTATTTACATCAAGGCCCATTTTCACACAGCGTTCCAGCTCCTGGTCGTTTTGAGGAAGCAGCTTGCCTTGAATTTCTCCGCCAAGGCATTTCAGCGCTACGGCTGCAAGTACACCCTCAGGCGCTCCGCCGGATCCGAACAGGATGTCTACACCGGTATGATCAAAAGCTGTGTTAATCGCGCCGGCAACATCGCCATCATTGATTAGCTTGATGCGGACGCCTGCTTCGCGAAGCTCATTAATGATGCCCTGGTGGCGCTCGCGGTTCAAGATGGTGGCGACAATGTCTTCAATGTCTTTGTTCTTTGCTTTTGCTACTGCACGAAGGTTGTCCATAATCGGGGCATTGATGTCAATGCAGCCAACTGCATCCGGTCCCACCGCGATTTTATCCATGTACATATCCGGGGCGTTGAGCATGTTTCCGTGGTCTGCAACCGCAATAACCGCAAGCGCATTCCAGCCGCCCTGTGCCAGGATGTTTGTTCCTTCAAGCGGATCTACCGCTACGTCTACTCTTGGTCCGTAGCCATTTCCAAGCTTTTCTCCAATATAAAGCATTGGAGCCTCATCCATTTCTCCCTCTCCGATTACGACAGTCCCTTTCATCGGGATCGTATCGAAGACATCCCTCATTGCAGATGTTGCGGCATCATCCGCTTCATCCTTCTTTCCGCGGCCCATCCAGCGTGCGGATGCAAGTGCTGCGGCCTCTGTTACGCGTACTAGTTCCATCGATAAACTTCTTTCCATCTTTGGTTCCTCCCCTTCGCTGTAACGATAATATGTAAAACCTGCTTCCATTCGGAAGCAGGGTATTCACGGAATTAAGAGTTTTGAATTTGTTCGATTTCCTGAGCGGTTAACTTTTCACGCCAGATGGTTGCTCCCATGTTGGTGAGCTTTTCCTCCAGCTCGCTGTATCCTCGGTCAATATGTTCAAGCCCTGTAACCTCGGTAATGCCCTCAGCCATGAGACCTGCTGTGACAAGTGCGGCACCGGCTCTTAAATCGCTCGCCTTTACCTTTGCCCCCTGAAGCTTATTCGGACCCGAAACAATGGCGGAACGTCCCTCCACTTTGATAGACGCGCCCATACGGCGAAGTTCATCAATGTGCTTAAAGCGCGCGGAGTAAATCGTATCCGTGACGACGCTTGTCCCATTGGCTTTCGTCAGGAACGAGGTGAACGGCTGCTGAAGATCCGTCGGAAATCCCGGATAGACAAGGGTCTTCACATCAACCGGCTTCAACTCTTTCTGTCCGCCGACAATCCAGATTTGATCGTTGCTCGTTTCAATATGAACTCCGGTTTCCCTCAATTTAGCAATGAGAGATTCCATGTGGAGCGGAATAACGTTGTCAACCAGAACTTCCTTGCCTGCTGCTGCAGCAATAATCATGTAGGTTCCAGCTTCAATCCGGTCCGGAATGATAGAGTGGCGGCAGCCGTGAAGCTTTTCCACACCATCGATACGGATTTCGTCTGTTCCCGCTCCTTTGATTTTCGCACCCATGCTGGTCAGAAGCGTTGCGACATCAACGATTTCCGGTTCTTTCGCTGCGTTTTCAATGATGGTCCGGCCTTTTGCAAGAACAGCTGCAAGCATAATATTGATGGTCGCGCCAACGCTGACGACATCTAAATAAATACGTGCGCCTCTTAATTCTTCTGCCCGGAGATAAATCGCACCCTGTTCATTTGTAACTTGTGCTCCAAGCGCCTCAAAGCCTTTAATGTGCTGGTCAATCGGCCGCGGTCCGAGGTGGCATCCGCCCGGAAGTCCAATCACCGCTTTTTTAAAGCGGCCGAGCATGGCCCCCATCAAGTAGTAAGAGGCTCTTAATTTTTTTACCTTTCCGTTCGGAAGCGGCATTGAAATCATGTTCTCTGGCTGTACGTGCATTTCGCCGTTTTGAAAGTCGACTTTTCCGCCTACTTCCTCAAGCAAGTCCTTCAAAATATGCACATCTGATATATTTGGCAAACCTTCAATAATGACGGATGATTCAGCTAAAATGGTCGCCGGGATCAGCGCTACCGCACTGTTTTTTGCCCCGCTGATCGAAACGGAACCTTTCAGCAGATCACCGCCTGCAATTTTCAATTTTTCCATGATGGTCTCCTTCCTAAGAAGCTGACATGTTAAGAGCACTTTTCAACAAATTCTCCATAATTCCGACAGAACATACTCCGTATATGAAAAATAAAATTCCTCTGTATGGGATGTTAAAAAATGAACCTGTTTCCATTGTAAATTAAATTCCATTGATGCTCAAATGAAGCTCTCAACGAGAAGTTCCGTTCCCCGCTTTTTGAGGACGGCACCCTTATCAGAACTTCCTTTAAGAATAGTAGATGATGAGGGGATTTACAAATTTGGGCTTAGCGTTTTTATAGTACAGAACGTCGCGACCTTAGCAGAACTTCCCTACCCCAGCGCCTCCGCTTTTCTATTTGTCTAGCTCCGGCGGCTAGCTGTTCGGACGCTTCGCCGGCCCTGTCAAAGTCAAAGAGCGACTTTGTCAGTCCCTGCTCCACCGTCTCTCACAGGTGGGGCCTGCAGGAGGCAGGTCAGTTCTGCGTTGCGACAGGACGTCGCGACCTTAGCAGAACTTCCTTACTCGACGCCTCCGCTTTTCTAATAGACCGCATAAATGGCAAGCACGAAGCTTGCCATTTATAACTGCCTATTTACTTGTCCGCTGATTAAGCGCGGTTGTTCCAGTCAGCGAGAAACTTCTCAATTCCCTGTTCTGTAAGAGGGTGTTTGAATAGCTGATGAATGACTTTCAATGGGATGGTGGCAATGTGCGCACCGTGTAATGCTGCATCCGTAACGTGCATAGGATGGCGGATTGAAGCAGCGATAATTTCTGTGTCCAGTCCGTGAAGGTCAAAGATTTCAGAAATCGTCGCGATCAAGTCCATTCCATCCTGGCCGATATCATCCAGTCTGCCAAGGAAAGGAGAAACGTATGTTGCTCCTGCACGCGCTGCAAGAAGCGCCTGGTTTGCACTGAAAATAAGGGTCACGTTTGTCTTGATTCCAAGCTCCGAGAATTCCTTAACCGCTTTTAGTCCATCTGGCGTCATCGGGACTTTTACGGTGATGTTTGGAGCAATTTTTGCTAGTTCTTTGCCTTCCTCAATCATTTCTTCGGCTTTTAAAGAAATGACTTCTGCACTGACCGATCCTTTAACTATGTCCGTGATTTCTCTTAGTCTATCATGAAAGGAGATATTTTCTTTGGCTACTAAACTCGGGTTTGTCGTCACACCTGCAAGGATTCCCATTTCCTGGGCTTCTTTGATTTCTTCAAGGTTTGCTGTATCAATGAAAAATTTCATTCTGTCTCGCTCCCTTATCAAAATCTGAAAACTGAAACTTGTTATCGCTTTCTTTTTATATCTGTGAAAACCGTCTTAAAAAAGACGGTTTTCAATTGTTGAAATTAAGCTCGGTTTGAAGAACCGAATTCGCGCATTTTTCCTTGAACCGTTTCTTTGATTGCATCGCGAGCTGGTCCAAGATATTTGCGTGGATCGTACTCTTCAGGTTTTGCAGCAAGCACTTCACGAACCGTTCTTGCAGAAGCAATTTGGTTCTCAGTGTTTACGTTGATTTTAGCTGTTCCGAAAGAAATAGCTTTTTGGATATCGTGAGTCGGGATACCAGTTCCGCCGTGAAGAACGAGTGGAAGGCCAGTAGCCGCACCGATTTCTTCCATTTCTTTGAAACCAAGGTTTGGTTCACCTTTGTAAGGACCGTGTACAGATCCAAGTGCAGGTGCAAGTGTGTCGATTCCAGTACGCTCAACAAGCTCCTGGCACTCTTTAGGGTCAGCGTAGATTACGCCTTCAGCGATTACGTCATCTTCCTGTCCGCCAACTGTTCCAAGCTCAGCTTCAACAGATACGCCGTGGAAATGAGCAAGCTCAACCACTTTGGATGTTTCAGCAATGTTTTCTTCGAACGGATGGTGAGAAGCATCGATCATAACAGATGTGAAACCTGCATGAATTGCTTTTGCACAAGATTCGAAGCTTGAACCATGGTCAAGGTGAATGGCAACAGGTACCGTCACTTTATATTCGTCCATAAGAGCTTCAACTAGAGCAACAATTGTTTTGAAGCCGCCCATGTAACGTGCAGCACCTTCAGAAACACCTAGAATAACCGGTGATTTTTCTTCTTGTGCAGCTTGAAGAATCGCTTGAGTGAACTCAAGGTTGTTCAGATTGAATTGACCAACAGCGTAGCCTTCGCTTTTGGCTTTTTGAAGCATTTCTGTCATTGATACTAAAGGCATATCAAATATCCTCCTTGTATAGCCTGATTTTGCTAAACCCGAAAAGCCTATCAAATCTAGCTTGACCAGAAAATTTCCTGTATATGTAACTAAGAAATGGATGCATAGCTTTTCTCAAACAATAGCATACCAATAACAAGAAAAATCGGCAACTTTTCGACACAAGTCCAAAAATTCAAACTACTTCTCAGTTTGATCTGATCGGAAGATGTTTCTTGACAGCTGCACGAATTTCATCAATATCAAATGGTTTGGCGAAATGAGTAAGCGCCCCAAGGTCTTTCGCCTCCTGGATCATATCCAGTTCTCCATAAGCCGTCATGATAATAACGCGGATGTTGGGCTCAACAAGCTTCATTCTCTTTAGTATTTCAATTCCATCCATTCCAGGAATTTTCATATCAAGCAGAACAAGATCCGGAGGTGTTTGCTCCAGAATTTCCAATGCTTGAAAGCCGCTTGCAGCCTGGTACGTGTCGTAGCCTTCTTTTTGGAAGACCTCATTTAATAAAATTCTGATTCCGTACTGATCATCCACGATTAATATTTTCTCTTTTGCCATCTCTGCACCTCTTCACGTTTTTTCCTTAAATAGCAAGAAAGTATTATTTAATACTGAATGTCCTGCATTGAATAAGGTGACCTGTCCAGCTCCAGCGCCTAGCCCCTTAAGGAGTCGGAGGCCCACAGGACGCGGGTCAGTTCTGCGTTGCGACAGGACGTCGCGCACTTAGCAGAACTTCATTCCAAGCGCTTTCGCATTCCTTATGTCCTATGATACTAATTCTTTTAAGTTGGTCAATCTCCTGCCTCTTATTGGATATTGTTTAACATTTTGTCTTTTGGGCCGATATTCCGTATAATGCCTGTGAAAAGGATTTGTACAGAAGGAGTTTTTCCCATGCTAAAAATATTTTCCACCCAGCTCGCCGGACAGTTTCAGCGCATTCAAAGCCAGGAGGAATTTTCAATAGAGGATGGAGCAAGATTGCTTGCACAGGCTTGTGCAGGAGACGGCACCATCTACATTCACGGATTCAGTGAGCTTTCAGGAATTGTCAGTGAAGCATCCCAAAGCCTTGAACCCTTTCCAAATGCAAAGCCGCTTTTTAGAGAAGACGGGGAAATGGAAGCTGTTCTCCCATCTGACCGTGTGCTGCTTTTCACTAGACTTTCCAGCGACCATGATGCAATTGAACTTGCCAGACAGCTTCAGGAAGCAGGCGTTGAAACAGTAGGGGTATCTGCTTTAAATGGAGATTCCGGTTTGGAAACCGCAGTGGATATCCATATCGATTCGAAACTAAAGAAACCGATGATCCCCGCGGAAGACGGCAGCCGCTACGGTTTTCCCGCCATTATGACAGGACTGTTTGTTTATTACGCTCTCAGGTTTACAATTGAAGAAATCCTCTCTGAATATTTAGAGGATGAAGAAGATCTGTAACCGCAAAAAAAATCCTGACGGACAAGCCGTCAGGATTTTTTGCATGATTTACAGTTTTTCTGAAGCTTTCAAGGAAGCTTGAATGAAATCACGGAATAGCGGCTGCGGACGTGTTGGACGAGACGTGAATTCCGGGTGGAATTGAGACGCTACAAACCAAGGGTGATCCTTCAGCTCGATAATTTCAACCAATCTTCCGTCAGGGCTTGTACCGGAGAACATGAAACCTGATTCCTCCATCGCCTGACGGTACTCATTGTTGAATTCGTAACGATGACGGTGGCGTTCGTATACAACTGCATCTGCATAAGCTTCCATTGCTTTAGAGCCTTCCGTCAGTTTGCAAGGGTAGATTCCAAGACGCAATGTTCCGCCAAGATCTTCAATATCCTTTTGTTCAGGAAGAAGGTCAATGACTGCATGCGGTGTAAGAGGATCAATTTCTGCAGAATGAGCCCCTTCCAGTCCAAGTACATTTCGTGCATATTCAATGGATGCTACTTGCATTCCAAGGCAGATTCCGAAGAATGGCACCCGGTTTTCACGCGCGAACTTAGTAGCCGCGATTTTACCTTCTACTCCACGGTCTCCAAATCCTCCAGGAACAAGAATTCCGTCTGCATTTGCAAGAAGAGTGCTGACATTTTCATCGGTTACTTCTTCTGCATTGATCCAATCGATGCTGATATCCGAATCAAAGGCATAGCCTGCATGACGAAGTGCTTCAACGACTGAAATGTATGCATCCTGCAATTCAACATACTTTCCGACAAGCGCAATGCGCGTCGTTTTGGAAAGGTTGGTTACGCGGTGGACAAGCTCTTTCCACTCCTCCATATTTGGCTCCGGGCAATCAAGCTTCAAGTGCTCACATGTAATGGTGTCAAGCTTCTGATCCTGAAGAGCAAGAGGAATCGAATAAAGTGTGTCGGCATCGCGGCACTCAATGACAGCTTTCGCATCGATGTCACAGAATAAAGCAATTTTATCCTTCATATCCTGGGAAATCGGCAATTCCGTACGGGCAACAATCACATTCGGCTGAATGCCCAAACTTCTTAATTCCTTTACACTATGCTGTGTAGGCTTTGTTTTCATCTCGCCAGCGGCCTTGATATAAGGCACAAGCGTACAGTGAATATACATGACATTGTCGCGGCCGATATCACTTTTGATTTGGCGAATGGCTTCAAGGAATGGCAGAGACTCAATATCTCCAACTGTTCCGCCGATTTCTGTAATCACGACATCCGCATTCGTTTCTTTGCCGGCACGGAATACCTTGTCTTTAATTTCATTCGTAATGTGCGGGATAACCTGAACCGTTCCTCCAAGATAATCTCCGCGGCGTTCCTTTTTCAGCACCGTGGAATAAACTTTTCCCGTCGTCACGTTGCTGTATTTATTTAGGTTAATATCAATAAAACGTTCATAATGGCCAAGATCCAAATCCGTTTCTGCGCCATCTCCGGTTACGAATACTTCCCCATGCTGATACGGGCTCATTGTTCCCGGATCCACGTTAATGTAAGGATCGAATTTTTGAATCGTTACGTTCAATCCTCTGTTCTTTAAAAGGCGGCCAAGTGATGCTGCTGTAATACCTTTACCAAGCGACGAGACAACACCGCCGGTTACGAAAATATACTTTGTCATTTGATGGTCTTCCCCCTCACGAGATACAATCTTTGTATAATTTGTGCTAAAACCAGCCAATTTAGTATTCGAAATGGAGCAAGGCTGAAAGCACGGATAAATGATGAAACGGTCGTATGCTTGCTGAGAAAAATAAGAAAGCCCCCTTCCAATTTCTTAGAAGGGAGCTGATATTATAATCATCATAAAAGCACTTAAAAAGAGCCCAAATAAAATATTACTAACTTCAATGTCGAAAGTCAAGATGAATCTTATTCTTTCTCTTCGTCATCCTCGTCCGTGTCATCTTCTTCGTCATCATCAAGATCTTCATCATCAATGATTTCGAGATCATCGTCGTCCTCGTCGTCTACATCCTCATCCGTATCATCAAGGTCTGCATCCACTGCATCTTCTTCATCGTCATAATCTTCGAGGTCGTCAAAATCAAGATCCTCATCTTCTTCTGCCTCTTCGAAATCATCTTCTTCAAAGTCATCTGCCACTGCAGCAGCTTTCTTCGTTTTCTTTTTCTTCACTTTCGGAACAACCGTCATTTCCTCTTCAAGTGTATCCACTGGATATCTGTTGCGGAGTCCCCACTTGTTATCACCGACAGCAATGAAACGGCCATCAATATTCAGGTCCGTATAAAATTGTGCGATTTTTTCCTCAACCTGCTCTTGAGTAAGACCTGCTAATTTGGTAACTTCTTTCATTAGATCCTGAAAATCAACTGGTTCTTTTTTATCCGTCATTAATCCATGAGCAATTTCGATCAATGCCATTTCTTTTATTTCTTCTTTAGAGTATTGCGCTAAACTCAACGTAAGGCACTCCCTTTCTTATTCGTCCATTCTTTATCCCGCATTAACGTACAGTTAAACCCCCGCTAATGGAGATTTAACATTATATAAAGGCTGAAAAGGGGTGAGGCTAACGGCCGCAAGCCTTCCCGCCTGTATGTAAACCTTGCTGAAGACACAAAATCATATCTTTCATTATAAACAAATTCTAGCACTTTATGCTAGCTTTCTGTGAAAAAAAGAAGGCTGTTATGAAAATAACACTTGATTATTTTCACGGACAGGGGAGCCGGAATCAAAAACCGTGTCCACATGGCTGAATACGAAGCAGCTGATAAATTTCCATTTAAAAAACCAGGCAGTGCCCGGCACTGCCTGATTTCCGATTACATATTCCGGCGATACTGTCCGCCTGCTTCGTATAGTGCAGCCGTTATTTGGCCAAGACTTGCGTATTGAACCGTGTTCATCAGTTCTTTGAACAGGTTTCCATTGGTCATTGCCGTGTGCTGCAATTTTTCCAATGCCTTTTCTGCTTCTTTTTCATGCCTTTTTTGGAAGGCTAGGAGATTTTGAATCTGTGTCTCTTTCTCTTCCTTTGAAGCACGGGCAATTTCCATGTTGTCGAGTTCTTCTTCCGAAGGCGGATTAGGATTTAAGTACGTATTCACACCGATGATCGGCAGCTCGCCATTGTGCTTCTTCATTTCATAGTGCATGGATTCATCCTGAATTTTGCCGCGCTGGTACTGTGTTTCCATTGCGCCAAGTACGCCGCCGCGTTCGTTAATGCGGTCGAATTCTTCAAGGACGGCCGCTTCTACCAGGTCGGTAAGCTCTTCAATGATGAATGAGCCTTGAAGCGGATTTTCGTTTTTCGTCAGGCCGTGTTCTTTCGTAATGATCATCTGGATCGCCATCGCCCGCCTTACTGATTCCTCTGTTGGCGTTGTGATCGCTTCATCATACGCATTCGTGTGGAGTGAGTTGCAGTTATCATGCAGAGCCATTAGCGCCTGCAGCGTAGTCCGTATGTCATTGAAGTCGATTTCCTGGGCATGCAGGGATCTTCCGGACGTCTGGATATGGTATTTAAGCTTTTGGCTTCGTTCGTTTGCTCCATATTTATCACGCATAACCGTGGCCCAGATCCTTCTTGCCACACGCCCGATCACGGTATATTCGGGGTCAAGGCCGTTACTGAAGAAGAAGGACAGGTTCGGTGCAAAATGATCGATGTTCATGCCTCTGCTTAAATAGTATTCAACATACGTAAAGCCGTTTGCCAACGTAAAGGCAAGCTGCGAAATCGGATTGGCTCCAGCTTCTGCGATGTGGTACCCGGATATGGAGACGGAGTAATAGTTGCGCACCTTTTCCTCAATGAAGTACTGCTGAATGTCTCCCATCAGTTTAAGGGCGAATTCGGTAGAAAAAATACACGTGTTCTGGCCTTGGTCTTCCTTCAAAATATCCGCTTGAACCGTTCCGCGCACCGTTTGCAGTGTATACGCCTTGATCTCTGCAGCTTCCGCTTCATTCAGCTCGCGCCCAAGCTCTTCTTTTTTCCGGTCAAGCTGCTGCTGGATGGCTGTGTTCATGAACATGGCAAGGATAATAGGAGCCGGTCCATTGATCGTCATTGAAACAGAGGTGGATGGCGCACAAAGGTCAAAGCCCGCGTACAGTTTTTTCATATCGTCGAGAGTACAGATGCTTACACCGCTCTCACCGACTTTTCCATATATATCAGGACGGTGGGCAGGATCTTCTCCATAGAGCGTCACCGAATCAAAAGCTGTACTTAAACGTTTGGCTGAATCATCCTTGGACAGATAATGAAAACGGCGGTTCGTTCTTTCAGGCGTACCTTCTCCTGCGAACTGTCTTTTCGGATCCTCCCCTTCACGCTTAAACGGAAAAACGCCCGCTGTATAAGGAAAGGAACCCGGAACATTCTCCCGATAAATCCATCGTAAAAGATCACCATGATCCTTGTAAGCTGGCAAGGAAATCTTCGGGATTCCCAAACCGGACAGAGAAATGGTTTTCAGCTGGGTGACAAGCTCTTTATCACGAATCTTCGTGACAAACTGATCGCCTTTGTATTGTTCTTTTAGAGATTCCCAGTTCTCCAGATGGTTCTTGGATTCTTTGGTCAGTTCTTCTTTCGTTTGCTCTTTTATCACTTGAAGAGCAGACGCTGTTTCTCCTTCTGTTTCCGGAAGAAGGGAGAGCACGCCATCGAGCTGGTAAAGCTTTGTCGCAATTACTGCCTGCTGCTCTGCTTTTTTATGATAATTCCGGACTGTATCGCTGATTTCACGCAGGTAATAGCGGCGTTCAGTTGGAATGATGACGTTTTGTTTTTTTACATCGGTCACCATTTCCAGAGAGGAATTCCACTCTTTTCCGGTTTTTTCACGGATGGTTTGAAGCAGCACCTGAAAAAGGGTATTCGTGCCCGGATCGTTAAATTGACTGGCAATCGTTCCGTAGACAGGCATTGCATCCAAATCCTGTTCAAACAGATTACGGCTGCGCTGGTATTGCTTTTGAACCTGGCGCTTTGCATCCTCGGAGCCTTTGCGCTCAAACTTATTGATCACAATCAGATCCGCGTAGTCAATCATGTCAATTTTTTCGAGCTGGGTTGGCGCTCCGTACTCGCTCGTCATCACATACATGGAAAGATCGCAAATATCCGTAATCCCCGCATCACCCTGGCCAATTCCGCTTGTTTCTACGACAATCAGATCATATCCCGCTGCCTTCACCACTGAGATAGCATCCTTTATAGCGAGGGACAGCTCGGATCTGGATTGCCTCGTTGCAAGGCTTCGCATAAATACTCTCGGATTAAAGATGGCATTCATACGGATCCGGTCTCCAAGAAGCGCTCCGCCCGTTTTTTGCTTTGTCGGATCAACGGATAGGATAGCAATCTTCATTTCCGGTATTTCATTGATAAAACGGCGGATCAATTCATCGGTTAAGGAGCTTTTACCGGCTCCGCCTGTTCCTGTGATTCCAATGACAGGTGCACTGGATTCGGTCTGATTCAGGCCGGCGATCAGCTGCTCGGCTGCCGCTGCCGCCTCGTCTTTTTCGTTTACACGCGCTTCCGCCAGCGTAATGAGTTTTGCCACCGCTGTCACACTTCCGCTTTTCAGTTCCTCAAGCTCATTTCCAAGCTTCACTACCGTTGGAAAATCACACTCTTCCAGCATTCGATTAATCATGCCCTGTAAGCCATTTTTCCGGCCATCCTCCGGTGAAAAAATCCTCGCAATCCCGTATTCGTGCAATTCTTTTATTTCCCGCGGAATAATGACACCGCCTCCTCCGCCATAGATCCGGATATGCGGTGCACCTTTTTCTTTCAATAAATCGAGCATGTATTTGAAATACTCGACATGACCGCCCTGATAGGAGGAAATCGCAATTCCTTGTGCATCTTCCTGAATCGCAGCATTCACCACTTCCTCTACAGATCGGTTATGGCCAAGGTGAATAACCTCGGCACCGCTTCCCTGCAAAATCCGCCTCATGATATTAATGGATGCATCATGTCCATCGAATAAACTTGAAGCTGTAACAAAACGTACGGCATGCTTTGGTTTGTAAATATGCATATTCCGTTTCCCCCTTCGTTTCACCGCCCATCCCCATGTGCGGCTTCACTCATTTAATTCCATTTAGAATCAGAGATGTCTGTGAAGCAATGTACTCATCAATTGAACAAAGCTTTTGGAGTGCCCACCGCCGGAATGCCCACATTTGCCCTTGAACGAAAATATTATGAGCCATTAGCGTTTTTTCGCTTTCACTTAAAGAAAAAGCATTGTTCTCCACGCAATTTTCTATGACATGCTCGAACATTCCGACCATTTCCACCTCTTTTTGCAGGACGTAAGGAAGTGCGTCCTTCGAAAGGGACTTAGCCTCCTGGTACATTACGAGAACCTCATCCTGCATATCATCAATGACGCGAAAATAGTTGGCAATGGCATGCTCCAGTCCTTCAATTGTTCCATTTCTTGGATTGATATCCTGCTCAAGGCGGTTCCGGACTTCATCGTAAATTGTGTCGCAAACGAGGTATAGAACGTCTTCCTTTTGCCGGATGTATTCATAAAGCGTTCCAATGCTGAAGCCCGCAGCTTTTGCAATCTCGCGGGTTGTGGTTCGATGAAAGCCCTTTTGCTTAAACAGGCTGACCGCTCCCTTGATCATTTGATCCCGTCTTTTTTTAATCAGCCGTTCATCTTTAACGGATGCCGGTACCTCTCTTCTCATTCGATCGGCCCCTTTGTTTCAAAATTGCCGCGACATTTTCAGAGCCTGGACGGACCAGAGAATAATCATTCCGCTCCAAGCCCGCCAAGCTGGTGGTTCATTGCTGCGATTGCAAAAAAATCAGGATGATATACGCACATAAATTCATCAAGTTCCTAACTGAATTGGCTGCTCCTGAATGCGGTGTGTTACTTCGTCAGCATTCTGGAGATAACAAGTCTTTGAATCTCCTGCGTTCCTTCGTAAATCTGCGTGATTTTTGCATCGCGCATGTAGCGTTCAACTGGATAATCCTTCGTATAGCCATAGCCGCCGAATACTTGAACCGCTTCTGTTGTCACCCTCATAGCCGCATCCCCTGCGAAAAGCTTTGACATAGCCGATTCCTTTCCATATGGAAGCCCTTCTGATTCAAGCCATGCTGCCTGATAGGTTAGAAGTCTGGCTGCTTCAACACTTGTTGCCATATCGGCAAGCTTAAAGCCGATTCCCTGCTGGGCAGCGATCGGTTTGCCAAACTGCTGGCGCTCTTTTGCGTAGCCGACAGAAGCATCCAGTGCCCCCTGTGCAATTCCGACTGCTTGGGCAGCGATTCCGTTTCTTCCCCCGTCAAGCGTCATCATGGCGATTTTGAAGCCTTCTCCTTCTTCGCCAAGCATGTTTTCCTTCGGTACACGGCAGTCTTCGAAGATGATTTCCGTTGTCGGTGATGAACGGATGCCCAGTTTCTTTTCTTTTTTTCCGACGGAGAAGCCAGGGAAGCTGCTCTCGACGATAAATGCTGTCGTTCCTTTATGTTTTTGATCCGCATCGGTTACGGCAAAAACGATATAAATGTCAGCGATTCCGCCGTTTGTAATAAAGATTTTGGACCCGTTCAGCACGTAGTGATCTCCATCAAGCTTCGCATTCGTCTTCATCCCGCCTGCATCGGATCCTGATCCGGGTTCAGTTAAACCGTAGGCACCGATTTTTTCTCCTTGTGCCATCGGCTTTAAATATTTCTGTTTCTGTTCCTCTGTACCGAATTTATACACAGGCCATCCGGCAAGAGAGGTATGGGCTGACAGCGTAACACCTGTTGAGGCACAGACACGGGAGAGCTCCTCTACCGCAATCACGTACGCTAAATAATCGCTGCCGATTCCGCCGTACTCTTCCGGCCATGGAATTCCCGTCAGGCCAAGCTCCGCCATTTTGTCAAACAGAGCCCTGTCGAAGCGCTCTTCTTCATCGCGCTCAGCGGCCGTAGGCTCTACTTCCTTTTTGGCAAAATCGCGTACCATTTTCCGAATCATTTCATGTTCTTCTGATAGTTTAAATTGCATGTTCCCATCCCCCATTTTCAGCTTGTTAAGTATTTAGAAATCACGATTCGCTGTATTTCACTTGTACCTTCATAAATTTCGCAGATTTTCGCATCGCGGAAGTACCGTTCGACCGGATATTCCTTTGTATAGCCGTAGCCGCCGAATATCTGGATGGCCTCGGTGCTTACGTCCATTGCCGTTCTAGATGCAAAAAGCTTGGCCATGGAAGCTTCTTTTCCGCATGGAATTCCTTTTTGCCTTAAAGATGCCGCCTGATAGATTAATAGCTTGGAGGCTTCAACGCTTGTAGCCATATCGGCAAGCTTAAAGCCGATTCCCTGCTGAGCGGAAATCGGTTTGCCGAATTGGTGTCTGCCTGCCGCGTATTCAACGGACTTCTCGAGAGCTGCTTCTGCTATTCCAAGCGATTGGGCAGCAATTCCAATCCGGCCGACATCCAGGTTGCCAAGGGCAATCTTAAAGCCATGCCCTTCCTCTCCAAGAAGGTTTTCAGCCGGTACAAGGCAATCTTCCATGGTAATCTGAACCGTTCTTGAACCGCTCAGGCCCATTTTGTGCTCATCCTTGCCGATGACAAACCCTTTCGTCCCTTTCTCCACGATAAAAGCGGATATCCCTTTGCTTCCTGCCGCCGGGCTCGTCGTAGCAAAAACAATATACACATCCGCCTCGCCGCCATTTGTGATAAACACCTTGGAACCGTTTAGAACGTAGTGGTCTCCTTTTAACACAGCCCTTGTCTTCAGGCTCGCAGCATCCGATCCTGAACCCGGTTCTGTCAGACAGAAGGCGCCCAAATATTCCCCTGAAGCGAGCTTCGGCACATAGTGCTGCTTCTGCTGCTCATTTCCATAATAAAAAATGGGGTTCGTTCCGACGGAGGTGTGAACGGAAAGAATGACTCCGATTGTTGCACTTACCTTTGAAAGCTCGTGAATCGCAATGATGTAGGAGGTGAAATCCATGCCCGCTCCCCCGTACTCTTCCGGAATCGGGATTCCCATGAACCCAAGCACCCCCATCTTATTTAGTACAGCTCTCGGAAATTCACCTTGTTCCATTTTTTCAATCACAGGCTCAATCTCCGTTTTGGCAAAGTCCTGCACCATTTTCCTCATCATGTTCTGCTCATCTGTAAAATGAAACTTCACCGCATGTCCCCCTTGATCAAGCGTATTCGTAAAAACCTCTGCCCGTTTTCTTGCCAAGCCAGCCTGCTTTTACATACTTCCTCAAAAGCGGACATGGGCGGTACTTATCATCACCGAAGCCTTCATGGAGCGTTTCCATGATATAAAGGCACGTGTCCAGACCGATAAAATCAGCGAGAGTCAGCGGCCCCATTGGATGGTTCATCCCGAGCTTCATCACTTCATCAATGGCCTCATGGCTAGCGACACCTTCGTACAGCGTATAGATGGCTTCGTTAATCATCGGCATTAAAATCCGGTTAGAGACGAACCCCGGGAAGTCATTTACCTCGACCGGCACCTTTTGAAGCTTTCGTGTCATTTCCTCCACTGCTGCATAAACCTCATCCTCTGTTGCAAGACCGCGGATAATTTCGACAAGCTTCATAACCGGTACCGGGTTCATAAAGTGCATCCCGATGACTTTGCCGGGCCGTTTTGTGGCAGCCGCGATTTCAGTAATAGGCAGTGAAGATGTGTTCGTCGCAAGGATCGCTGACTGCGGGGCGATTTCATCCAGCTGGGCGAAAATTTGCTTCTTTATTTCCATGTTTTCAATGGCTGCTTCAATGATGAGATCAGCCTCGCCGGCGCTTGAAATGGCGGTTGACCGCTCAATCCGGTTCAGTATTTCTTCCTTGTCTGCTCCGGTCATTCTTTCTTTATCTACCTGTCGCTGAAGGTTTTTTGCAATCCCTGCAAATCCCCGTTCCAGAAATTCTTCCTTTAAATCCTGCAAAATGACGCTGAATCCAGCCATAGCACAAACCTGGGCAATCCCTGAACCCATTTGGCCGGCTCCAATCACCATTACCTTTTTAATTTCCATTTTCCATCCCCCTATGAATATCATTGCTTACACGTGCACCATAATCGCATCGCCCTGGCCGCCGCCGCTGCAGATGGCTGCAACCCCAGTGCCACCGCCCCGTCGTTTGAGCTCATGAATAAGCGTTAAAAGGATGCGTGCTCCGCTTGCACCAATCGGATGCCCCAGTGCTACTGCCCCGCCGTTTACATTCACTTTTTCCGGATCCAAATCTGCCAGCTGATTGCTTGCAAGAGCCACAGCCGCAAACGCTTCGTTGATTTCAAACAAATCAATGTCCGCAGCCGTTTTGCCGGTCTTCTTTAGCAGTTCGTTGATGACAATACCCGGTGTTTTAGGAAAATCCTTTGCTTCCATTGCCACTGCAGTATGAGCAATGATTGTGGCTAATGGGGTTTTACCTTCTTTTTCAGCCCGCTCTTCACTCATCAGAACAAACGCTGTTGCTCCATCGTTTACGCCCGGCGCATTTCCCGCTGTGATCGTACCTTCATGGCCGAAAACCGGTTTGAGGCTTGAGAGTCTTTCAAGAGAAGTATCCGGACGCGGTGCCTCATCCTGATCCACGGTAATTGGGTCTCCTTTTCTCTGCGGAACACTGACCGGCACGATTTCTTCACTGAAAATTCCTTTTTTGATTGCTTCTGAAGCACGCTGATGGCTTCTCAGTGCCCACTCATCCTGGGACTCTCTTGTAATCTCTAAATCTCTTGCTGTTGAATTGCCGTACGTGCCCATATGCACCCCTTCAAAGCTGCATGTAAGGCCGTCGTGGACCATTAAATCCTTAACAGCCGCATCCCCCATCCGAAGCCCCCATCTTGCCTTCGGAACGATATATGGCGCATTTGACATAGATTCCATGCCGCCTGCGACAATGATTTCCTCGTCCCCTGCACGGATAATCTGATCGGCCATTGTTACGCTTCTTAATCCGGACGCACATACTTTATTCACGGTTTCTGTTTTTACTTCCCATGGGATGCCCGCATGGCGTGCTGCCTGTCTTGAAGGGATTTGTCCTTGCCCTCCCTGAAGAACATTTCCGAGAATCACTTCGCCGACATCTTCCGGACGGACTCCGCTTCTCTCAAGCGCTTCCTTCACGGCAATTCCGCCGAGCTCTGAAGCCGTTAAAGACTGAAGTGCTCCTCCAAACTTGCCAAAAGGTGTACGTGCTCCTCCAACGATTACCGTTTTTCCCATCATGTTTTCCTCCTCAAGTTTAGTAGCAAACGCTTACATTTAATAGCGACTGAACGCTCGCTCAGTTCAGTTAAAAAGGGACAGGCAGTACATACAGCACCGCCTTATCTCCCGTTTTTATGCAATTTCCTTCTTGACATCTCCAATGACCGATTTTTCAAGCAGCTCGGCTACATCGTAGGTGGATACCGTTTCTTCAACTTCCTTTGCCTTCGTCCCATCGCTGAGCATCGTCAGGCAGTAAGGACACCCGGAACTGATTACAGTTGGATTCACAGCAAGCGCCTGTTCGGTTCTTGCTACGTTGATGCGGGTTCCTGTATCCTCTTCCATCCACATCAAACCTCCGCCGGCTCCGCAGCACATTCCAGTTTCCCGCTTACGGGCCATTTCAACAAGCTTGACGCCCGGAATTGCTTTTAGAAGGTCCCTCGGTGCATCATACACATCATTGTAACGGCCGAGGTAGCAGGAATCATGGAAGGTAATCGTCTCCTTCACTTCATGAACCGGCTTAAGCCTGCCTTCTCTCACAAGCTTTGCAAGCAGCTCCGTATGATGATAAACCTCTGCATTCAGTCCAAAGTCCGGATACTCATTTTTAAAAATATTGTAGGCATGCGGATCGATCGTGACGATCTTCTTCACACCAATTTTCTCGAATTCATCAATGTTTTTCGTCGCCAGCTCCTGGAATAAAAACTCATTTCCAAGTCTTCTTGGCGTATCGCCTGAGTTTTTCTCCTTATTGCCGAGAATGGCAAACTTCACACCCGCTTCATTCATCAGCTTTGCAAAGGAAAGAGCAATTTTCTGGCTGCGGTTGTCGAAGGAGCCCATGGAACCTACCCAGAACAGGTATTCAAACTCTTCCTCCTGTTTTTGAAGCTCTTTCACCGTCGGGATGACCACATCCTCGCGCGCTTCACGCCAGTTTTCGCGTTCTTTCCGGTTTAGTCCCCATGGATTTCCCTGACGTTCAATGTTCGTCATCGCACGCTGTGCATCAGCATCAAGCTTACCCTCTGTCAAAACAAGATAGCGGCGAAGATCAATGATCTTATCCACATGTTCGTTCATGACTGGGCACTGATCCTCACAGTTCCGGCAAGTCGTACACGCCCAAATCTCTTCTTCCGTGATAACCTCGCCAATCAGGCTCGGATTGTACGCTGCAGCTGCGGCTGCCTCTTTGGAACCCTGACCTGCTGAAGCCATGGCCAGCTGATTCCCTTGTGTTTCAGCAAATGCGAAAGCCGGTACCCATGGTGTCTGGGACGTTACAGCTGCCCCCTTGTCTGTGAGGTGATCCCTTAAGCGCAAAATCAAATCCATTGGCGAAAGCATTTTTCCTGTACCGGTTGCCGGACACATGTTTGTGCACCTTCCGCATTCCACACAGGCATAAAGGTCAATCAGCTGAGACTGTTTAAAATCTTCTATTTTCCCAACCCCGAAGGATTCCTTTGATTCATCTTCAAAATCAATTTTTTCAAGCTTTGCAGGCGGTCCCACTCTGGAGAAGAATGTGTTGGCCGGCCCTGCGATTAAGTGGGCATGCTTGGATTGAGGAACGTATACAAGGAACGTCAGCAAAATCAGCAAATGCACCCACCAGGATACATAAAAAACAGCGATAGCGGCTGTTTCATTCATAAAGCCAAAAATGAACGCAAGCGATGAAGCAATCGGCTCTGTCCATGTCAGTTCGTGATCATGCCAAATGATGCCCATTGCATTACCGAGAAGCACGGAGATCATTAAGCCTCCGATAAAAATAAGGACAAGTCCCGCTTTAAAATTCCGCTTTAAACGGACAAGCTTTTCAATATAGCGTCTGTAGAACGCCCAGACGACGGCAGCAAGAATGACAAACGTCACAATTTCCTGGAAAAATGTAAAGCCGGGATAAAGCGGTCCAAGCGGCAGATGCGCCCCTGGAGACAGCCCTTTTATAATAAAATCAATCGCCCCAAACTGTACGAGGATAAACCCGTAAAAGAACATCACATGAATGATTCCGCTCTTCTTATCCTTCAGCAGTTTCTTCTGGCCAAAGACGTTTACCCAAATCCGGTCAAGCCGGTCCTTCCATTTCCCGTCAAACTCTTCTTTTCTGCCCATCCGGATATATGCGATCCGGGAACGGATTAAATGAACAAACAGCGCAACTGCGTAAGCGGTTACAAGCAAGAATGCAATCAGATTGATCCATAGCAGTATGCTCATTCTGTTTCCCCCTAACGTATGTGTATGTGGTTTCTCCCTTATCTCTTGAAAATTTAAAAACAAACAAATTTTCAGAAATTATCCCTATCTTCATCATAATTATGAATGAGCATTCAGTCAATCCTTTTCCCTTAATCTTTTTTCATAATTTTCCCTTACTCGTCCATGATAAGGGTACGTCTAATTTTTGAAAGAAGGAACCGCCATGGCCTTTTTTATCCTAATACTTCTTGCCCTGCTCATAACCGTTTGGATCCGCATTGACTTTTCCATCGCTTACAGCCGCCATGTGCGGAAGGCCGGGCTCCAGTCCTATCCGATCCGCAAGGGAGATATTCAGTTTTTTTCTGATGGACAGGAATTTTACACCCGCTATTTCAATGATTTGAAGCAGGCGTCTACTTGTATTTATGCAAGCTTTTACATTATAAAAAATGATGAGGAAATCAGTCAGAGCTTCTTAAAAATTTTAGGCCAAAAAGCAGAGGATGGCGTGAAGGTTTATTTGATGCTGGACCGGATTGGATCTGCCAAAGCCCCTAAAAAACTTTTAAAGCGAATTCAGGCTCAGGGAGTCGCGCTTGCCTATTCCCACAACCCTAAATTTCCATTTTTCTTCTTTACGCTGCTCGCCAGAAATCACCGGAAAATCACCGTTATCGATCATAAAACCGGCTACCTGGGCGGCTATAACATCGGAAAAGAATACATAGGAAAAAATCCAAAGCTCGGATACTGGCGCGATTACCATCTATCATTTACCGGAGCCGGGGTTCAGGACCTTGAGGAGCAGTTCCGCAAAGATTGGCGAAATGCAGGAGGAAGCTATTTAGACAAACCTAAATTCCCGGCAGGAGCAGACGGCAGCATTTCGTACCGGTTTGTTTCAACTTACGGCAAAGCCCTCGATGATCAGTTCCTTTCTTTTATCCATCGAGCCAAAAAAGAGCTGATTATTTGCTCGCCCTATTTTATCCCCGGTGCGAAGCTGCAGATTGAATTGCTTCGCGCCCTTGAAAGAGGGGTAAAAGTAAAAATCATCGTTCCCATGCGCTCTGATCACCTTTTTGTGAAAGAGGCTGCTTTTCCGTATTACGGGCCTTTGCTGAAAGCAGGTGCAGAGGTATACCGGTTTTATCTGGGGTTTTATCATGCCAAAATCATTATAGTCGATGACGATTTCATTGATATCGGAACCGCAAACTTTGATAAACGGAGCATGTATTTAAACGATGAAATGAACGCTTTAATCCAGGACAAAGCTTTTACAGCCAAAGTGAAGCGGAGTATTGTGAAGGATATTCACGATTCGGAACAGCTGTTATATGAAGACTACTTACAAAGACCGCTGTGGCAAAGAGCGAAAGAAAAAGCCGCGTCCGCTGTGTCCTTTTTCCTGTAAAGCACATGCGGTGAAAAGGAGAGAGAAATGAAAATACGGTTTGGTTATGTTGCAAACGCCCTTTCCCTCTGGGATTGCTCCCCCTCAAAAACGATGACCTTTGCAAGATATCAAAAGCTCGAAGAAAGTGAACGCAAAGAAGCTCTTTGCCGTGTCACGAAGCAAAACCTTGAGCATACACTGCGCATCATTCATTACAACATTGCGCACGAAATCCATCTTTACCGCTTTTCTTCGAGCCTCGTTCCGCTCGCCACTCATCCTGAAGTGAGCTGGGATTTCGTTGCGCCATTTAAGGATCAATTTAAAAAAATTGGCGAGCTGGTAAAGAAACATAAGATGCGGACAAGCTTTCACCCTAGCCAGTACACGCTGTTCACAAGCGATCGGCCATCCATCACGGAAAACTCAGTCAGAGACATGGAGTATCACTATGCGATGCTCGAAGCGATGGGGCTCGAAAAAGAAGGCTTGATCAACCTGCATGTTGGCGGAGCGTACGGAGATAAAACCGCATCGGCGGAGCGCTTTTTTGAAAACATTCAATCGCTCCCTTCTCCGGTTTTTTCGAGAATGACGCTTGAAAATGATGATAAAACCTATACGACGGAAGAAACCTTGCAAGTATGCGAAAAAGGCGGCACCCCGCTCATGTTCGATTATCATCACCATCAGGCAAATAAAAACGAAGGCGATCAAAAATTAGAGGATCTGCTTCCAAGATTTTTTGATACGTGGAAACAGACAGGACTTGCACCAAAGATCCATATCTCTTCACCCAAATCAGAAAAAGAATACCGCAGCCATTCAGATTATGTCGATCTTGAGTTTATTCGGCCGCTGCTCAAAATGCTGAAGGAATTTGACGTCGATGTGGATGTCATGATTGAAGCGAAGATGAAGGATTTGGCCCTGTTGAAGCTGATCGAGGAAATTTCAGCGATCCGCGGGGTGAAGCGTGTGGATGGGGGGAGTGTGGTTTGGTGATTGGGGGGTTGTGTGGGGGTTTATTTGTAGTGTGCGGTTGGTACTTGGATTGCGCGGGTTTGCACTTGGTTTGCGCGGGTTTGCACTTGGTTTGAGGCGCGGCTGGTACTTGGTGTACGCGGGTTTGCACTGACCCCCACTCTGCTAAAGCACTAAACCTCTGGCACCGCACCCTGTAAACTCTTACGTACCAAGGGATTGCAGCTCCCTTCCTCTGTCCCCCGATGCGGTGAAGCAGCGGGGGTCAGTGCAGTGCACTGACCCCCGCTCTGATAAAGCACTAAACCTCTGGCACCGCACCCTGTAAACTCTTACGTACCAAGGGATTGCAGCTCCCTTCCTCTGTCCCCTGATGCGGTGAAGCGGCGGGGGTCAGTGCAAAGTACAAAGCACAAAGCACAAAAACAAAGCACAAAAACAAAGTTCAAAAACAAAGCACAAAAACAAAGCACAAAAACAAAACCCCCACACCAAAAAGGTACGGGGGCCTAAACCTTACATCTTTTCCGGAGCCGATACTCCAATGAGCGTCAGGGCATTTTTCAATGTATGCTGAGTCGCTTTCATGAGAGCGAGACGGGCTTTGGATTTATCATCGTTTTCCGGGTCCAGCACTTTTTCTGCGTTGTAGAAGCTGTGCAGAGTAGAAGCCAGGTCGAAAATATAGTGGGTGATTTTATGCGGAATCCGTTTTTGGGCAGCGTCTGCCACGGTTTCCGGGAACTCGCCTAATTTTTTCAGCAGGTCGATTTCCTTTTCGGATAGGTCTGAACCGAGCACATTTTCACGGCCGTATGAAAGACCTTTTTCCTCGCCCTGGCGCAGCATGCTGCAAATGCGGGCATGCGCGTATTGTGCGTAGAATACAGGGTTTTCGTTGGATTTGGATACAGCGAGATCCATGTCAAAGTCCATGTGCGTGTCGGCACTTCTCATCGCGAAGAAGTAGCGGACTGCGTCAAGGCCGACCTCTTCCATCAAATCGCGCATCGTAACCGCTTTTCCGGTCCGTTTGCTCATTTTCATTTTCTCGCCGTCTTTGTAGAGATGAACGAGCTGAATGATTTCAACCTCAAGTGTGTCTTTTCCATAGCCAAGTGCTTCAATTGCCGCTTTCATGCGGGGAATGTAGCCATGGTGATCGGCACCCCAGATGTTGATGAGCTTTGTGAAGCCGCGGTCCAGCTTGTCCTTGTGATACGCAATGTCCGGAGTCAGGTAGGTATAAGAGCCGTCGTTTTTAATTAAAACGCGGTCTTTGTCATCACCGAATTCAGTAGAGCGGAACCATGTCGCGCCCTCTTCTTCAAAGATGTGTCCTTTTTCGCGAAGCGCTTCAAGGGCTTGATCAATTTTCCCGTTCTGATAAAGGCTTGTTTCTGAGTACCAAACATCAAATGGCACGCGGAATTCATTCAGGTCCTTTTTCAGTTTATCCATTTCAAATTTCAGCCCGTATTCACGGAAGAAGCCGAGACGCTCAGCCTGCTCCTCTGAAACGAAGCGGTCTCCGTATTCGTCCGCAAGCTTTTGGCCGATTTCCTGGATATCCTTGCCGTGGTAGCCGTCCTCCGGCATCGGTGCATCCTGGCCCAGTGCCTGAAGATAGCGGGATTCAATGGAAAGAGCGAGATTATTGATTTGATTTCCTGCATCATTGATGTAATATTCTCTGGATACATCATAGCCTGCTTTAGCAAGGATGTTGCACAGTGAATCACCTACAGCTGCGCCGCGGGCGTGTCCAAGGTGGAGCGTACCCGTTGGATTGGCGGACACGAACTCCACTTGAAGCTTTTCGCCGTTTCCAATATTGGACTCTCCATATTTTTCACCAGCATCTAAAATAGCCGGTACAAGGTCTGTCAGGTAGGCGTTGTTCATGTAAAAATTGATAAAGCCCGGTCCTGCAATTTCAATTTTTTCTATAGAAGCTTTTTCTTTATCGAAATGATTGACGATTTCTTCTGCAATCATGCGCGGCGCTTTTTTAGCGACTCTTGCCAGCTGCATGGCCATGTTTGTTGAAAAATCGCCGTGCGCTTTTTCTTTAGGCACTTCCAGCACAACGTCCGGTATTTGGGATGCTTCTGCAAGCCCTGCAGTTTGAACTGAAGCTTTTACTTCCTGTTTTAAACGTTCTTTCATTTGCTCGACGATGTTCATGACTTGGCCTCCTTAAAATCAATCAAAAGGGTGTGAAGGTGAGTTTGTCCTTCCCCCATATGCAGTTCGTATTCAATCTCCAGTTTGCCTTCAGCGGATTCATGGTTAATGATTTGAGCTACCCTCGATGTATAGGTAGTCATTTGAAGAGTTCCGAGAGGAGTTTTGTAGTGAGTGAGCGTTTCAGCATCCTTAATAAAACGCTGCTTCATGGAGACAGCGCCTTTCCTGAAGACAATCGTTTCCTCCGGCTTCATTTTCACGATGGTCTGAATCGTGCCGTATTCCTGCTCTTCCTTATAAGTAAGATAAGGAACTGAGTCTTTTATGTAAAAGCTGCCGCTTGAACGGAATTCAATTGTTTCCGTCTCTCCATCATTTCGGATCTTCGAATGAATGTAGAGACTTACTGGTGTCTGTTCCTTCATCTAAGACACATCCTTCCACTATAACTACAATAGTATAAAGATTCTTCATGCAAAGTTCAATAGCCCGGAGGAATTGGTAAAAAAGTGAAACTTCCACAAAGAGGGAGGTGCTCCCCTCTTATGGTTATTTAAATTCATACGGCTTTTACAGGCAGGTTTATTCATCAAATTATCATGCAGGAAATAAAAACGGACTGTCCGGAATAAATCGCCAAAAACGGCGCCTTATGCGAACAGTCCTTTTTTTATCTATCGTTTTTGAACCCAGCCCAAAATCATTTCGCGAATCAGCTTGCTCGCGGTGTTCGCTGTTTGCTCGGATGGATCGTAGATTGGTGCAACTTCTACAAGGTCTGCTCCAACCACTTTCACTTCAGAACGGGCGATTTCGTGGATGGACGCAAGCAATTCCTTAGATGTAATGCCGCCTGCGTCTACGGTTCCCGTTCCAGGAGCGTGAGCAGGATCCAATACGTCAATGTCGATCGTTACGTATACCGGACGTCCGGCAAGCTTCGGCAAAATTTCTTTCAGAGGCTCGAGCACTTCGAATTTCGAGATGTGCATGCCTGCTTCCTTTGCCCATTGGAATTCTTCCTTCATTCCGGAACGGATTCCGAAAGAGTATACATTTTCAGGTCCGATGTGTTCGGCAATTTTGCGGATCGGTGTGGAATGGGAGAGCGGCTCTCCCTCGTATTCCTCACGAAGGTCCGTATGGGCATCCATATGGATGATTGCGAGATCGGGATATTTCTTCGCGACAGCTTTCATGACCGGCCAGGATACAAGATGCTCTCCGCCCATGCCAAGCGGGAACTTGTCCGCTGCCATAAGCCCGTCGATGTACTCCTCAATCATGTCAATGCTGCGCTGCGGGTTGCCGAACGGCAAAGGGATGTCGCCGGCGTCAAAGTATTTAACCTCTTCCAGCTCACGGTCTAAATAGGCGCTGTACTCCTCGAGGCCGATGGACACTTCGCGGATGCGGGACGGGCCGAATCTTGATCCCGGACGGTAGCTCACGGTCCAGTCCATTGGCATGCCGTAAATAACCGCCTCGCTTTCCTCATAAGACGGATGGCTTTTAATAAATACGTTACCTGAATAAGCTTCATCAAATTTCATTTTTCACCCTCCAATTTAGGAAAGGGCGTTTGGTTAAACGCCCTTTTGATTCATCTTATTTCGTTAAGTCCTGTACAAACTTCGGCAGTACGAATGCTGCTTTATGAAGTTCTTTTGTATAGTACTTCGTATCGATTTCGTGGAAACGGTCTTCCGGTACTTCAAGCGGATTGTATTTCTTCGATCCGATCGTGAATGTCCACATGCCGCTTGGGTACGTTGGAATGTTTGCAATATACAGGTTCGTAATCGGGAAGATTTCGCGAACGTCGCGCTGCACGTTGCGGATCAAATCAGGTGTGAACCAAGGGTTGTCCGATTGAGCGACGAAAATTCCATCTTCTTTAAGTGCTCTTGAAATACCGGCATAGAAGCCTTTTGTAAATAAGTTTACAGCCGGTCCAACAGGCTCTGTGCTGTCTACCATAATTACGTCATATTCGTTTTCGCTCTCAGCGATATGAAGGAAGCCGTCTCCTACTTTTACGTCTACGCGTGGATCGTCAAGCTTCCCGGCGATTTCCGGCAAATATTTTTTAGAGTACTCGATTACTTTTCCATCAATATCAACAAGCGTTGCTTTCTTCACGCTCGGGTGCTTCAGAATTTCACGGATGACTCCGCCGTCTCCGCCGCCTACTACAAGAACGTTCTCAGGATTCGGGTGAGTGAAAAGAGGAACGTGCGCAACCATTTCGTGGTAAACAAACTCATCCTTTTGAGACGTCATGACCATGCCGTCCAAGTACAGCATGTTTCCGAACTCCTCGGTTTCTACCATTTCCAGGTGCTGAAATTCCGTTTGTTCTGTATGTAAAGTGCGCTTAATTTTCATCGTGATTCCAAAGCTGTCAGTCTGCTTCTCTGTATACCAAAGTTCGGACATGTTTTGATCATCCTTTCGAGTATGTGTTGTCATTTCTGAGACCGTCTTGTTTGTACACAGTTAACCTACCCCAACCGCCTAAAACAAAACCCTATCCCAATCTCTAAAAAAGTATAGAGGAATCCTGCAAAAATGCAAGAAATTTTTAAGGACTATCGGCCCCCGGCTGTTTAGAAATACAGATCTTTTTCCATAATGGTAAGAAGAGATTTGAGACGAAACGGGGTGTAAAAAAATGAACGTGATCCATCCTTCAAGAATACGCCGGACAATTAAACTGGTTCGCGCTTTATTTTTCATTGGCTTGATGCTGCTCGCATTGATGTCCATAGCCGCGGGCATGGTTCTGCTTACAGCCAAGCTGCAGGGGCCTCCGTCTTTAAACGTACCACAGTCAACCATTCTATTTGCAAGCGATCATTCAAAATTGGGAGAAACGCATTATGGGGAAAAACGCTATTGGACGAACCTTGAGGATATCTCCCCGTATGCGGTTAAGGCCACTTTGTCTATAGAGGACCGCCACTATTTCGAGCATCACGGATTTGATTTCAAACGGATTGCCGGAGCGGCTTTAGCCGACCTGAAAGCAATGGCCAAAATTCAGGGTGCCAGTACCATTACCCAGCAGTATGCCCGGAATCTTTATTTAAGCCATGACAAAACCTGGACGAGGAAGCTGACGGAAGCTTTTTATACGGTCCGCCTTGAAGTGAACTACAGCAAGGATGAAATTCTGGAAGGCTATTTAAATACCATTTATTACGGGCATGGAGCCTACGGCATTGAAGCGGCTTCGAAGACATATTTCGGGAAAAGCGCGAAAGAATTGACACTTGCCGAAGCGAGCATGCTTGCAGGGATCCCTAAAGGACCAAGCCAATACTCTCCTTTCTTAAATGAAAAAAGAGCAAAGGAGCGGCAGAAGCTGATCTTAAGCTCACTTGTCAGTGCAGGGGCCATAAAACGGGAGCAGGCAGCCTCAGCAGAGCGCGAACCCCTTATTTATGCAGGGCCGAAACCTGAAGAGGAAGCGAAAACGGATGCTCCCTACTTTTATGATCAGGCATTGAAAGAAACGGCCAGGCTGCTTGGTGTAGAACAGGGAGCCCTCTCGACCCGCGGATTGAAAATCTATACGACGCTCGATCCTGTGCTTCAGCAAAAAGCTGAGAAACAGGTAAAGGATGTCATTGATCCCGATTCCGCTATCCAGACAGGGCTGATTTCCATCGATCCGAAAACCGGAGCAGTACGGGCATTGGCAGGAGGACGGGACTATGATAAGAGTCCATTTAACCGGGTAACACAGGCCTTCAGGCAGCCAGGATCGACAATCAAACCGTTCCTGTACTATGCAGCCATCCAGAACGGTTTTACGCCATCCACCCTGATGGTCAGCAAACCGACTGTCTTTGAATACGATTCGGGAAAATCAACGTATAAACCAAGCAACTACAATGATTACTATGCGAACGGACCCATCACTCTCGCCCAGGCGATCGCCCTCTCCGATAACATCTATGCTGTTAAAACCCATCTGTTTATCGGACCGGAAAAGCTCGCGGAGACTGCGAGAGCGGCCGGAATCACCAGCAAGCTTCCTGAACTGCCATCGCTAGCACTTGGAACGGCACCGGCGAGGCTTGAAGAAATGGTAAATGCTTATGGAATTCTCGCTAATGGGGGGAAAAGAATCAGACCGGTGTATGTAACAAGGATCGAGGATGCTACCGGAAACGTCCTCTATGAAGGAAAACCAGCAGCTGGAAAGCAGGTATTGGATGAAAAAGCAGCCTTCGTGACGACTCAGCTGATGACGGGAATGTTTGATACAAAGCTAAACGCTTATACCTCTGTAACCGGCGATAAAATCACCAAGAATCTGACGCGTACTTACGCGGGCAAATCAGGCTCAACCCAAACAGACAGCTGGATGATCGGCTACAGTCCGGACCTGGTTACTGGTGTATGGACGGGCTATGACCGAGATAAGGCGCTTGAACAGGTTGAAGAGCGCTCCTATGCCAAAAAAATATGGGCAGGTTTTATGGAAGACGCCTTGCGAGGAAAACCGCTTAAGGAGTTCAAGCCTCCTGAAGGCGTTACCGGCGTCTACATTAATCCGGAGAACGGCAAGCTTGCAGGCCCCGGCTGTCCGGTTAAGCGTTTTGTATATTACCTGGCCGGAACTGAGCCAACAGAGATGTGCATAGAACACCTGGAACATAGACATGAGCCTGCTAAGAAGCAAGAGAAGCAAAAGGAAAGCTTCTGGAAGAAATTAAAATTTTGGGATTAGAAAAACCGAGCGGCGATCCGCTCGGTTTTCTTTATTTAAGCCTTCAAATCTTCCTTCAGCTTCGCCTCTGAACGCTGCCACATTCCGGCATCGTGGGAGATGAGGAATTGGGCAAGAATCTCTTTGGACCTCTCATCCATATGCTCGACCATAATCTGCCGTTTCATGGATTTATCCATTTTATTCACATGCTCCGGTAAGGATTTATAGCCTCTTCTAATTTCCCGGTTGACCGTCATCTCACAGGCGGTCACACCAGCGTAGTATGGTCCTTCAGGCTTGCGGTCGATGGTTACCCAGACGAGCCAGAATGGTTTTGCATCCGGCACATCCTCTTTATTCGGAAGGAATTTAATGCCCTTTTCAACTACACTGCGGGCATGCATCGCGCCGATATCGACAAATGCTTCCCCTTCATTTACGTCTACGAAGACCGGAGAAATGTTATCCAGGCTGAGTGCTCCGACACCGAAGCCGCCATGCCCGTCTGTCGGGTCACTTTTGATGATATTAAAGCCTATGCTCTTTTTCTTTTTTTCTTCCATTGTAAAAAGCCTCCTAAAACAGCGGGTTTAATATCCCATAAAAAAGGTTCATAACTAAATATCTGCCCGTTTCTAGAAACGGCCAAACCGTGTATTGATCGAGAGGTGTCACGAATAATACGATAAATACAATAAATCCGTATGTTTCAAACTGCGTCATCCTTGGTCTCCATGTCCTTGGAGCCAAATCCTCAAGGATCCGGTATCCGTCTAGCGGAGGCAGCGGAAGCAGGTTGAACAGGAATAATGTAACGTTTAAGCCGACAAAAATATCAAAGAAATTCTTCAAGGCATCCGTGACTTGCGGAGAGAAGCTCTCAGCCGTTCCCGATACGAGGAGGATGCTCCATACAGCCGTGCCTAAAAAGGCCATCAGCAGATTGCTCACCGGTCCTGCAACGGAGACAAGCACGCCTGCAAGTCTTGGCTTTTTAAAATAAAACCGGTTAACCGGAACAGGTCTTGCCCATCCAAAACCGGCAATCAAGATCAGAATCGTTCCAAAAGGGTCCAGATGTGCAATCGGTGATAAGGTTAGTCTGCCCTCATTTTTCGCTGTCGGATCCCCAAATTTATATGCAACATAGGCATGTGCAAATTCATGCACCGTAAATGCAGCCAGCAAGGTCAGGATCACATATGGCAGCACTTCTAAATCAAAGGCCAAAAAACTGAATGTATCTTCCACGCGCACTTCTCCTTTGACACATAATCACTGCATCGATTTTCTGATTAAAGTATACTATATTTAAAGATGAATATCAGTCTCAAGTTCTTATGGATGCAAACAATTCTAAAGGAGCGATTCTAAATGCCGTACATAACCGTAAAAATGCTTGAAGGCCGTACAGAAGAGCAAAAGAAAGCCCTCGTTGAAAAAGTAACAGCCGCTGTATCTGAAACCACTGGAGCATCTGAAGACAAAATCGTCGTTTTC